>JAOPZQ010000231.1 GCA_025964075.1 Solirubrobacterales bacterium
GCTTTCTGCCAGCATGCAGGGCAAAAGGTTGAGCAAAGCGGCGACCGGCAGGCCTACCACGTTGGAGTAGTCGCCGTCGATCGACTCGACGAGGGCAGCGCCCCGGCCCTGGATCGCGTAGCCGCCCGCGCGCTCGGGCCACTCCCCGGCGGCCAGATACCAGTCGAGGAGGTCGGGTCCGTAGGCGCGGAACGTGACCGCAGTCCGCGCTGCCGCGGTGCGTGGAGTCCCGTCGGGCCCGATCACGCAGACGCCGCTCAGGACCTCGTGCCGCCGCCCCGCCAGGGCCTCCAGCGTGCGCCGAGCCTCGGCCTCATTCACAGGCTTCCCGTAGATCCGGCGGCCGAGGGCGACGAGGGTGTCGACCCCGAGCACCGTCTCCCCCGGCCCGCGCGGCACTCCGCTGGCCTTCCGGTAGGCGTTCTCCAGCGCCACCTCGGCCGGCGGCCCGTCGGTGAGCTCCTCGACGTCGGCGGCGCGCACCGTGAAGGGCACGCCGAGCTGGCTGAGGATCGCCCGCCGCTGCGGCGACCGGGAGGCGAGGACGAGCGTCAACCGCGGGCGCTCAAGCCGGGGCGCCGAGCAGCTCCGGGAAGAACAGCGCCGCCTCGCGCTCCGCCGCCTCCGGCGAATCGGAGCCGTGGACCATGTTCTTGCCGACCTCGAGCGCGTAGTCGCCGCGAATCGATCCCGTAGTGGCCTCGAGCGGGTTGGTGGCGCCGATCACCTGACGGGCGGCGACGACGGCCTCGTGGCCCTCGAGCACCAGCGCCACGAGCGGAGCCGACGTGATGAAGCTGACGAGCTCGCCGAAGAACGGCTTGCCGTCGTGCTCGGCGTAGTGACGCTTGGCCAGCTCCTCGTCCAGCTGCATGTGCTTCAGCGCCACGATGCGCAGCCCCTTGCGCTCGAAGCGGGCGATGATCTCGCCGGTCAGCCCCCGCGCGAACGCGTCGGGCTTCACGAGGATGAGGGTCCTGTCCATCGGGTCGTGCTCCTTGTCAGGTGGTCGGCGAAGGAGCGTAGCGGCGGCGGCCCGAACGGCCGCGCGGGTTCACGCGTCGGATTCGGTCGGCGGGACGGTCTCCGTCCGACGCCGGCGCCCGGATCGCCGCGCCGCCGCGGTGATCGGCGCGATCTCCGCCTCGCAATAGGGGCAGATCTTCCACATCGGGTCCAGCGGCTTGGCGCAGTTCTGGCACGGATCCTTGAGCTTGCGCAGGCAGCTCGGGCACCGCAGGAAGTCGTCCTTGACCTCGTAGTCGCAGTGCGGGCACAGATGGAAGCCCACCTGGGCCAGCCGCGCCTCGGCCGCCTGCATCTCGAGCTCGCGCTCGCGCACGTCGTCGAGGTACTCGGGCGGCCGCACGATCATGTAGATGATCGTCCCGACGAACGGGAACAGCGACGCCGCCGTGGCGCAGGCGATCAACATCGGATCGGCGATGCGGCGCCGCGCGTCGGCGTAGGTCCAGTAGACGAGCGCCAACCACACGACCACGAGGAAGAGGATCAGCAGGTTCAGGACCAGGCTGACCGTGTGATTGTGGATGCCGAAGACGGCGAGGGTCATGGTGACGAGGGGCGAGTCTAGCCGCCGCTCCGGCGTGTAGGCCGCGGTGGCAGAGGGCAGCGGGAGGGGTCGGCGCCGGAAATCCTAGCCGATCCGACGTTGGGAAAGAGCAGGCACTATTGCGCGATTACAGGAAGATCCGCCCGAAGACGTAGCCCAGGGCGAAGAACACGAGGATGACCAGGGCGACGATCAGCGCCACCAGGCCGATCATCGGTAGGAAGTGCGGTCCCTCGTCGTTCATCAGAGCATCGAGACGGCGCGTGCGCCGAGTGGTCGGAGCAGCTCGGCGACTAGGTATATCGAGCCCGTGGCGACGACGATTCCCTCGGGCCCGGCGGCGTCGCGGGCCCGCTCCAGCGCGCGCCGGGGGTCGGGCTCGACGGCGAGCTCGACGGGAGCTTCGTCCGCCAGCTGGCGCGCCAGCGATTCGAGCGTCGCCGGCGAGAGGGCGCGCAGGTTGGCCGCGCGCGTGAAGATGGCGCGTTCGGCGCCGGGCAGGAGCGCGCGCAGCATGCCGGCCGCGTCCTTGTCGTCGAGCACGGAGAGGACGAGCGTCACCGGCTTCCCGTCCGTGAGCTCGGCCAGCGCCTCGGCGAGCGCGGCGGCGCCGTCGGGGTTGTGGGCGCCGTCGAGCAGCGTCAGCGGGCGCTCGCCCACCGGCTGCAGGCGCCCGGGCACGCGGAACCCGACCGCGGCCGCGCTCACCGCGTCCTCGTCGAGCTCCCCCAGCCACGCCTCCGCCGCCGCCCGCGCGAGCGCGAAGTTCCGCCGCTGGTAGCTCGGCAGCGGGACCTTCGCGTCCGCCGGGGAAGCGTGGACGAGCTTGGCCCCGTGGCGCTCGGCCGCCGCCCGCGCCTCCCGCTCGGCGTCCGGGTGAAGCCCGGCGCCCACGACGAGCGTGGCGCCGTCCTGCACCACCGCCAGCTTCTCCCCGGCGATGTCGGTGATCGTCGGCCCCAGCCAGCGCGTGTGCTCGAGGCCCACGTTCGTCAGGACCTGGACCTCGGACGGGATGACGTTCGTCGCGTCGTAGCGGCCGCCGAGGCCCGCCTCGATGACCGCGACGTCGACCCCGCGCCGGGCGAGCTCGCCGTAGGCGGCCGCGGTCAGCGCCTCGAACTGGGTCACGCGATCGTCCTCGTCGTCGAGGGTGCGGTCGACGAGCGCGGCGGCCCGGGCGGCGCGCTGGACCGCGGCCGCGAAGTCCTCTGGCGGCACGTCGGCGTCGCCGACGCGGATCCGCTCGGCGAAGGAGACGAGATGCGGCGACAGGTAGGTCCCGGTGCGCACGCCGTGACGCTCCAGAATGGCAGCAATCATGCGCGCCGTCGAGCTCTTCCCGTTGGTGCCGACGACGTGGATCGAGCGGAACGCCCGCTCCGGATGATCCATCGCCACCATCAGGCGGCGCATCCGGTCGAGGCCGAAGCGCATCCCGAAGAGCTCGAGCGACAGCAGGTAGCGCTCGGCGTCCTCGATCGTGTAGCGCGTGCTCACAGGGCCTCGAGCTCGGTCCGCAGGCGCTCGAGCTTGTCCCGCTCCGCCTGGACCACGGCCGCGGGCGCCTTCGCGACGAAGCCGTCGTTGGCGAGCTTGCGCTCCGCCCGCGCGATCTCGTCGCGGAGACGGTCGCGCTCGACGTCCTTCTTCGTCTCGGCCGCGCCGAAGTCGACCGCCTCGGTGGGGAGCATCGCCACGGCGCCGCCGGGCACCGGGACGCTCGCGGCGGGCGGCCCGCCGTCCGAGGACAGCTCGAGCCGAGCCAGGCGGGCCAGGGGGCCGGAGACGTCGTCGTAGCCCTCCGCCTCGAGGCGCGCGGGAAGCCAGGCGCCCGGGCGTGCGCCGATCGTCTCGCGCCAGCCACGGAGCGCCTGGACGGCCTCGATCATGCGGCCGACGACGGCCTCGGCGGCCTCGTCGACGCGCTCCGGCGCCGGCTCGGAGGCGCGCGCGCCCGCGAGGAGTCCCTCCGCGCCCGGGACGTGCTCCCAGATCGCCTCGGTGACGAACGGGATCACCGGATGAGCCATGGTCACCGTCTCGCGGAGGACGTGCAGCAGCGTCGGCGAGACCGTCGCGGGGTCGGCGGCAAGGCGCGGCTTCACGAGCTCGATGTACCAGTCGCAGAGCTCGTCGTAGACGAAGTCGTAGAGGCGCAGTGCGGCGTGGGCGAAGTCGTAGTCCTCGATCCGCCCGCGCACGTCGGCCCGGGCCCGTTCGAGGCGGGAGAGGATCCAGCGGTCCTCGACGGTCTGCGGCGCCGGCTCCGCAGTCGCCTCCCCGTCCACCCCGAGGAGGACGAAGCGCGAGGCGTTCCACAGCTTGTTCGTCAGCCGCTGGCCCTGCTGGATCTTCTCCTCGTTGAACTTCACGTCCTGCTGGGAGGACATGGCGAGCAACCCGAAGCGCACGGCGTCGGCGCCGTAGGCGGGGAAGTCGCCGCCCTGGGTGAACACCGGCGGGCGCGGGCCGCCGTCGATCAGGTTCAGCGGATCGATGCCCGTGCCCAGAGACTTGCTCATCCGCCGGCCGTCGGGCGCCTGGATGATCGAGGTGATGTGGACGTGCTCGAACGGGACCTGCCCGGTGAACTCGAGGCCCATCATCGCCATCCGGGCGACCCAGAGGAAGATGATGTCCCGGCCGGTGACGTTGACGTCGGTCGGGTAGAACGCGCGCAGCTCGGGCGTGTCCTCGGGCCAGCCGAGCGTGACGAACGGCCACAGCGCGCTCGAGAACCACGTGTCGAGGACGTCGGGGTCGCGCTGCCAGCCCGGGCCCTCCGGCGGCTCCGTCCCCACGTAGGTCTCGTCGCCGCGGTACCAGACCGGGATCTGGTGGCCCCACCAGAGCTGGCGGGAGATGCACCAGGGCCGGATGTTGTCCATCCAGTCGAGGTAGACCTTGGCGAAGCGGTCGGGGTGGAACGCGATCCGGCCCTCGCGGACGGCGGCGATCGCCGGCCCCGCGAGCTCGTCCATGCGCATGAACCACTGCAGCGAGATCAGCGGCTCGATGCGCTCGCCCGAGCGCTGCGAGAACGGCACGGTGTGGACGAGCGGCTCGGTGCGGACGACCAGCTCCTGCTCGCGCAGCGCCGCCACGACGGCCTCGCGCGCCTCGAGCACGCTCATGCCGGCAAAGCGCTCGCCGGCCGCGGCGGTCATGCGCCCGTCCTCGCCGATCACGGTGATCTGCTCGAGGCGGTGGGCGCGGCCGATGTCGAAGTCGTTGGGGTCGTGGCCCGGGGTGATCTTCAGCGCGCCGGTGCCGAACTCGGGCCTCACGTAGGGGTCGGCGATGATCTTCAGCTTCCGGCCGACGAGCGGCAGGATCGCCGTCTCGCCGATCAGCCGCTGGTAGCGCTCGTCCTCGGGGTGCACGGCGATCGCGGTGTCCGCGAGCATCGTCTCGGGCCGGACCGTGGCCACGGTGATCGCGCCGTGGCCGGAGGCCAGCGGGTAGTCGACGTAGTAGAGGATGTCCTCGACCTCGCGGTCTTCGACTTCGAGGTCCGAGATCGCCGAGCGCAGCCCCGGGTCCCAGTTGACCATGTAGCGGTCGCGGTAGATGTAGCCCTTCTCGTAGAGGGCGACGAACACCCTCATCACCGCGGCGGCGTAGGCCGGGTCGAGCGTGAAGCGCTCCTCCTCGTAGTCGAGCGAGGCGCCAAGGCGCTTGAACTGCTCGATGATCGCCCCGCCGTACTCGCTCCGCCACTCCCAGACCCGACGGACGAACGCCTCGCGGCCGAGCTCCTCCCGGCTCGTGCCCTCGGCGATCACGGCCTTCTCGACCTGCGCCTGCGTGCCGATGCCGGCGTGGTCGGTGCCGAGGATCCACTTCGTCCGCTGGCCGAGCATGCGGTGGTGGCGGATCAGCGTGTCCTGGACCGCGCCGTTCAGCGCGTGGCCCATGTGCAGGACGCCGGTGACATTCGGCGGCGGGATCGCGATCGAGTAGTTCTCGCTCGCATCGCCCTCGGGCTCGGGGTGGAACAGCCCCGACCGGAGCCAGCGCTCGACGATCGGAGGCTCGGCCTCCGACGGGTCGTAGCGGGTGGTGGATTCGAGGTCGGCCACGGGGGTTTGGAGTGTAGGCCGGGCAGTGACAGGCGCGAGCGTTGTGTCTACTACGTCTGCGCTATATTACAAAGACGCTATGACCGCAGCTAGCCTCATCCGGACGGCCCGCAGGGATGCAGGCTTCACCCAAGCCGACCTGGCTGCCCGTCTCGGAACGACGCAGTCGGCGGTCGCGAGGCTCGAACGATCTGACTCGAACCCGACGTACTCGATGCTCGTGCGCGCCCTCGGCGCCACCGGACGTCGGCTCGAACTCGCGCGGAACCGCGGCCGATCGGGTGTGGACGAGACGCAGATCGTGGAGCGGCTGCAGCTCACCCCGGCAGAGCGCCTCGCCAGCTTCCAGGCCTCGCAGGCAAATCTGAACGCGTTGGTCGCGGGGGCGCGTCGTGTCGACGACTCCTCCTGATCTCGACGCCCGGGCCATCCTCGCCCTGTTGACGGCGAAGGGGGTCGACTTCGTGGTCATCGGCGGGATCGCCGCCGTGCTGCACGGCTCCGCCACGCACACCTATGACCTCGACATCTGCTTCGCGACCGAGGCGACGAACCTCGAGGCGCTCGGAACCGCGCTGATCGAGATGGGTGCGAGCCTCCGAGGCGCGCCCGACGACGTTCCGTTCGTCCCCGACGCCGATACGCTGAGGCGCGTTGAGGTACTCACGCTTTCGACGCACTACGGCAACTTCGACGTGCTCGCGCGTCCGGCCGGCGCGCCCCGCTACGAGTCCCTCCGTCGGACGGCAGATCGTTACGACGTCGGCGGATTCGTCGTCTCAGTGGCCTCCGTGCCCGACCTCATCGCGATGAAGAGCGCAGCGGGGCGCCGGAAGGACCTCGTCGCCGTCGAGGAGCTCGAGGCCATCGAGCGCCTGCGCCGGTGAGGCGCCTCACCCTCCCCCAGGCCCGGCGCGTCGCTCTGCACGCCCAGGGCCTCGCGGCGCCACCGCCGCGCCGCCGCCCCGGGACGGCGGAGATCGAGGCGCTGGTCGAGCGCATCGGCTGCCTGCAGCTCGACCCGGTGAGCGCGGTCGCGCGGTCTCCCCTGCTCGTCCTCCACGCCCGGCTCGGCTCGTTCGACGACGCCCTCCTCGACCGGGCCGCCTACGAGGAGAAGCGGCTGTTCGACTACTGGGCGCACGAGGCGTCCCTCGTCCCCGTGTCCGACCTGCCGCTCCACCGGCTCCGCATGCGCACCTACCTCGACGAACCGAATCCGCGTCGGAAGCTCGTCCGCGCGTTCTACGAGGCCAACCGCGAGTTCGCCGACGCCGTCGTGGACGAGCTCCGCGCGCGCGGTCCCCTCCAGGCGAAGGACCTCGAGGACCGGTCGGCCGAGCCGTGGCGGCACGGGTACTGGACCGACGAGGTCTCCGAACGGCAGACGATCGCCCGGATGCTCCAGGTGCTGTGGCTCGCCGGGCGGATCGGCGTCGCGAGCCGGGCCGGAGCGGCGCGGCGCTGGGACCTGATGGAGCGCTGCCTCCCGCCGGACCCGCCGCCGGCGGAGGAGCTCGGCGCGGCGGAGGTCACCCGCCGAGCCGCGCTCCGGGCCGTCGGGATGCTCGGCGTCGCCCGCGGCCCGCACGTGCGCGCGCACTTCCTGCGCGGCCACTACGACGACCTCCCGGCGGCGCTCGAGGCGCTCGCCGGCGCGGGAGAGCTCGAGCGCGTGCGCGTGGGCGAGCTGCCCGGCACCTGGTACGCGCGGCCGGCCGACCTCGACGCGGTCGAGCGTTTGCGGCCCGGCACGCGGACGGTCGCGCTGTCCCCGTTCGACAACGTCCTCTGCGACCGGGCCCGCACGGCCGAGCTCTTCGACTTCGACCACCGCCTGGAGATCTACACGCCGGCGGCGAAGCGGCGCTGGGGCTACTACGTGCTGCCGATCCTCCACCGCGAGCGCTTCGTCGCGCGCGCGGACCTCGCGATCGACCGCGACGAGGGGATCCTCCGCGCGCTGAGCTTCCACCGCGAGCCCGGCGTCCGGTGGACGCCGGCGCTCGACCGCAACGTCAGCGGTGCGCTCGAGCGTTTGGCGAGCTGGCGAGGAGCGTCGGCCGTCGCCGTAGCGCCGGCCCCGTGAGGGTCTCCCGGACGAGGCGGTCCAGCGCGGTGGCTGGCCGGTGTCGTCACGCGGGAGCGCGCGCGCACGTCGCGCCGACGCGCTGCGCTTGGAGCTAGATGAGGAGGCCGGCCAGCTCCGTCGCGACTTCGCCGGGCTCGAAGGCGACGTCCTCGTAGGTGAAGCGGGCGGGTCGCCAGCGGAGCCCCGTGAGCTCGCGGTCGCGTTGATGGTCGCGGCGCTTGGCCTCGCGTGTCGAGTGGTACTCGTAGCCGTCGACCTCGACGACGAGGCGCTGCTCCGGCCAGACGAAGTCGCGTTTGCGGCGGGCGATCGGATGGTTGACGTCGGGTCGGGGCAGGCGGTGCTTGCGAACGACGAGCAGGAAGAGCCGCTCGAGGTGGCTGCGGGCGCCGTCCTCGTCCGGCTCCATGAGCGTCATGAGGTCCCGCAGGGGCCGGGTGCCCGGCCGGCCCGGGTTGCGCGCGAGCGTCGCGCGGATCTCATTCGGGTGGAAGCGCCGCAGGTCCTGCGCGCGCTCGACCGTCTCGCGGAGCGCTCTCGGTGAGAGCGTGGCCGCGAGGTCGACGATCGTGCGGGCGGGCGTGGTGATGCGGAGGCCGTCGAGGGTCATGGTGTCCATGGGGTGCAAGCTCATACGGTGGGCCTTGATCCGTCTCTGCTCACGCCCCCGCGCTCCAGCAACGACGACCTCGACAGGGAGGATCGGTGCCGCGCGGAGATTCCAGGCCGACGCTGCGCTTCCGTACGCCAGCGCTGAGCCCTGGCCGCAGGCCAGGAGAGCCGCCATCCACCAGCCCTCCGCCGCAGTGCCGTATGACCGACCGCGTACACGCCGCGGAAGACCGGGCGAAGCTGGCCCGCCCGAATCGCGCCCTTGATGTCAGCGGAGCTAAGCCCGGCCGCGAGCAGCTGCAACCGACTGACCACGCCGTGCTGACGGTCCGCCAGCGCCCCGATGATCCAACCGATAGTGACTTTTGTCGCCACACTCGACAATAGTCGCCACCGACGCCGAACTCGCCCCCTCGAGGCGTAGTTCTTCGAAGAGACGAGGCGCTAGGCCGACTCTTCCCGCAACTCGACGTGCTCGTCGTCGGGCGCGGCTTCGGTGACCAGCGTGGGCGCGAGGCCCTTCTCGATGGTCTCCCGGGTCACGACGCACTTCTTGACGTCGCGGCGGGACGGCAGCTCGAACTGCACGTCCAGAAGGACCTCCTCGATGATCGAGCGCAGGCCGCGGGCGCCCGTCTCGCGCTCCAGCGCGCGGTCGGCGACGGACGAAAGCGCGTCCTCGTGGAAGACGAGCTCGATCCCGTCGAACTTGAAGAAGCGGTGGAACTGCTTGACCAGGGCGTTGCGGGGCTCGGTGAGGATCCGCATGAGCTCGTCGCGCGAGAGCTGGTGCACGGCGCTCATCACGGGCAGCCGGCCGATGAACTCCGGGATCAGGCCGTACATGATCAGGTCCTCGGGCAGGCAGCGCTCGAAGAGCTCGCCCGGGTCGCGCTGGTCGCGCGTCTTGATCGAGGCGCCGAAGCCGACGCCCTGGTGGCCGATGCGCCGCTCGATGACCTTGTCGAGGTTGGCGAACGCGCCGCCGCAGACGAAGAGGATGTTCGTCGTGTCGATCGACAGGAACTCCTGGTGGGGATGCTTGCGGCCGCCCTGGGGCGGAACGGAGGCGGTGGTGCCCTCGAGGATCTTCAGGAGCGCCTGCTGGACGCCCTCGCCCGACACGTCGCGCGTGATCGACGGGTTGTCCGCCTTGCGGGCGATCTTGTCGACCTCGTCGATGTAGATGATCCCGGTCTCGGCCTTCTTGACGTCGTAGTCGGCGGCCTGGATCAGCTTCAGGAGGATGTTCTCGACGTCCTCGCCGACGTAGCCGGCCTCCGTCAGCGCGGTCGCGTCGGCGATCGCGAACGGGACGTTGAGGATCTTCGCGAGCGTCTGCGCCAAGAGCGTCTTGCCGCAGCCCGTCGGGCCGAGCAGGAGGATGTTGGACTTCTGGAGCTCGATGTCCTCGTCGTCGGTGCGGATCATCTGGACCCGCTTGTAGTGGTTGTAGACGGCGACGGAGAGCGTGCGCTTCGCCTGCTCCTGGCCGACTACGTACTCACCGAGGACGTCGTAGATCTCCCGTGGCTTGGGGAGGTTCTCGATGTCGAAGGACGGCGGGGCGGTGAGCTCCTCGTCGATGATCTCGTTGCAGAGATCGATGCACTCATCGCAGATGTAGACGCCTGGACCGGCGATGAGCTTCTTCACCTGCCGCTGCGATTTGCCGCAGAAGGAGCAGAGAAGCTGTTCGTTGGTGTCGGTTGGCCGGGCCATCTCTCGTTCCCTCCGACGAGTCGGTCCGAGCGTCCCGCAGCTTTAGTGCTGCGAGATCACCCGGTCGATGATGCCGTAGTCCTTCGCTTCCTCGGCGGACATGAAGTAGTCGCGCTCGGTGTCCTTTTTCACTTCCTCCACCGGCTTCTTCGTGTGCTTCGCGATGATCTCGTCGAGCCGGCGACGGACGTCGATGATCTCGCGCGCGTGGATCTCGATGTCGGTGGCCTGACCCTGGAAGCTCGAGGACACCTGATGGATGAGGATCTTCGCGTTCGGCAGCGCCATGCGCTTGCCCTCCGCGCCGCCGGACAGCAGCAGCGCGCCCATGCTCATCGCGATCCCCACGCAGATCGTCTGCACGTCGGGCTTGATGAACTGCATCGTGTCGTAGATCGCCAGGCCCGAGTACACGGACCCGCCCGGCGAGTTGACGTAGATCGAGATGTCCTTGTCGGGGTCCTCGGACTCCAGATGCAGGAGCTGGGCGACGATCAGGTTCGCGATCTGGTCGTCGATCGGCGTTCCCAGAAAGATGATTCGCTCGTTGAGGAGCCGCGAGTAGATGTCGAACGCTCGCTCACCTCTCGAGGTCTGCTCGACAACCATCGGTACCAGTGGGCTCATGGTCCTCGCTTCGTTCCTCGTGCTCGGCTCGATTCCTTCCGGCGCGAGCCGAGGGCGTACTGCCCGGCCGGTCGCGCGAGTCTAGCAACCGAGCCTCGGCTGCCAGGGGGGTTCGGAAGGCCCTTTAAGACCCTGGAGTCCATAGCTGCCCGGCGCCTTCCTCGCGCTCCTTACCGGGCGTCCAGAGCTTGTCGCGTGCCTGCGCCTGCTCGACCGTGATCGGCGTCGCGGCCTCGGCCAGCAGGTCCACGGCCTGGCGCGCCGCCAGGTCCTCGACGACCTCGTCGAGCCGCCCGGACGCCTCCAGCTGCTTGCGGAGCTTCTCCGGCGTCGTGTTCTGGTGGTGGACCGCCTCGTGCTCGAGCGCGCCGAGGATGTCCTCGTCGCTCGGCGCGATCCCCTCCGCCTCGACCACCGCCGCGAGCACCGCCTCGCGCTTCAGCGCGCGCTCGGCGTCGGGCTTGGCCTCTTCGACGATCTGCTCCTCGGTCTTGTCGGAGATCCGCAGGTAGGCGTCCTTGGAGATCCCCTGGCGCCCGAGCGTCCGCATCAGGCGGTCCCAAAGCTCGCCGGCGCGGCCCTCGATCAGATGATCGGGCAGGTCGATCGTGGCCTCGGCCGCGGCGGCGTCGACGACGGCCTCGCGGAACTCCTCGTCGATCGCGCGCGTCTCGGCCTCGGCGAGCTTCGCGCGGATGTCCGCCCTGAGCTCGTCCAGCGTGTCGAAGCCCGCGGCCTCGGAGGCGAAGTCGTCGTCCAGCTCCGGGAGGAGCTTCGTCTTGACCTCCTTGACCGTGGCGGCGAACTGGGCCTCCTGGCCGGCCAGGTGCTCCGCGCCGTAGTCCTCCGGGAAGGTGACGTTCAGCGTGCGCTCCTCCCCCGCCTGCGCGCCGAGGAGCTGCTCCTCGAAGCCGGGGATGAGGCGGCCGGAGCCGAGCTCGATCATCTGGTCGCGGCCCTCGCCGCCCTCGAACGGCTCGCCGTCGAGCGTGCCGACGTAGTCCATGACGACGAAGTCGCCCTGCTCGGCGGGTCGCTCCGCGGATTCCAGCCGCGCCAGGCGCTCGCGCAGAGCGCCGACCTCCTCGTCGACCCGCTGCTCGTCCACCTCGGGCTCGCGGCGACCGACCTCGAGCCCCTTGTAGGTCCCGAGCGTGGCGGGCGGGCGCACCCCGATCTCGATGGAGAAGGTCAGCGGCTCGCCCTCGGCCGGCAGGTCGCCGAGGTCGAGCTGGGGATCGCCGACCGGGTGGACGCCGGCGGCGTCGAGCGCGCCGACGTACCACGAGGCGAGCGACTCCTTGACGGCCTCGTCGAGCAGCGCCTCGCGGCCGACGCGCCGGATGACCACGGGCGGTGGCACCTTGCCCTTGCGGAAGCCGGGGACGCGCATGTCGCGGCCGAGCGCGCGCGCGGTCTGCTGCAGGCGGCGCTCGACCTCGGCGGCGGGCACCTCGGCCTCGACGCGCACGCGTGACTCGGGCAGCTCCGTGACCTTCGTCTTGACTTCGGCGACCGCCATCAGTGGGCAACGATAGCGTCACGGCCATGCTCTCCCGCTTCGCCGGCCGGCTCGTAACCGGCCCGCTCGCGTTCTTCGTGGGCGGGGTGATCGAGTGGTTCGCGGCCCTGCGGGAGCTGGCGCGGCGACGCCTGCGCTGACTACGCGGCCTCGTCGGCGAGCGCCGCGGGCGGCGGCCGGTGCGCCTCGACCGAGGCGGCCTTCCGGCTCGGGATCAAGAGGCCCGAGAGCACGCAGACGACGAGGAAGCCGGTCGCCATCAGGAACGTGTCGGTGAACCCGGTCACGGTGGGAAGGCCGTGGGCGTGGTTCTTGGCGATGAACGTCGCCGAGAGCTGGCCCCCGAGCGCGCCGCCGAGCGTGCGCATCACCGTGTTCATCCCGGTCGCCACGCCGGTCTGGTGAGGGGGCACCGCCTGCACGATCAGGTTCCCGAGCGCGGCGAACGCCAGCCCCATCCCGACGCCGAGCAGGGCGGCGGAGATCAGCAGGTCGTAGGGGTGCCCGTGGGCGACGCTCAGCAGCAGGAACGCGGACGTGGTGAAGCCCGTGCCCGCGATCAGCGCCGCCTTGGATCCGAACCGCGCCGAGATCGCGCCCGCTGACGTCCCCAGGATCACCATCCCGGCCGTCGACGGGAGCAGGTAGAGACCGGAGACGAGCACCGACGCGCCGAAGCCGAATCCGGTGCTCTTGGGCAGCTGCGCGAACTGCGGGAAGACGATGAAGGAGGCGTACATACCGGCGCCGAGCAGGAACGCGGCCGCGTTGGTCGTCCACACGCCGCGGATGCGCATCATCGTCATGTCGACCAGCGGCTCCCGGCTGCGCACCTCCCGGAGGATCCAGAGCCCGCACAGCACGAAGCCGATCGCCAGCAGCCCGAGCGTCTTCGGCGACCCCCAGCCCCACACGATCGTCTGGCTGATCGCCAGGAGCACCGCCGAGATCCCGGCGCTCATCAACCCGGCCGCGACCCAGTTGACCTTGCCGGGAACCCGGACCGGAGACTCGGGGACGAAGCGCCACGTGAACACCGCGGCGAGCACGATCGCCACGAGGGGGATCCAGTAGAGCCAGTGGTAGTCGAGGTACTTGACGATGACGCCGGACATCACGATCCCGACGCCGCCGCCGACCCCGAGGACGGAGGACAGCAGCCCGATGCTGCCGGCGACCTTCTCGCGCGGGAACTCGTCGCGGACGATCCCGAACGCGAGCGGGAAGATCCCGCCGCTCACGCCCTGGATCGTCCGACCCACGATCATCACGCCCAGCGAGGTCGCGAGCGCGCCGATGAGCGTGCCGGCGGCGAGGATCACGAGCGTCCACAGCAGGAGCTTCTCCTTGCCGTACATGTCCCCCAGGCGCCCGAGGATGGACGTGCCGACCGAGGCGGCCAGCAGGAAGCCGGTGAGGAGCCACGTGACGCCGGTCTCGCTCGTGTGGAAGGAGCGCTGGATCGTCGGCAGCGCCGGCACGACGGCGGAGCTCAGCACCGAGTAGGCGACCCCGCCGAGACACAGCACGGCGAGAGTGACATTCGGACGACTGCGGCGCGGAATGCTCATTCCGCAGGGTAGACTAGCAGAGCGGAATGGCTGTTCCACCTCTAGATCTTGCAGATTCCTGGTCACTTCTGACCCCCGAGGCCAAGCGTGAGCGGCTGCTCAAGGCCGCCGCCGAGGTGTTCGTCCGCGACGGGCTCGACGCCCCCATGCCGGCCGTGGCCGCCGCCGCCGGGGCCGGAGTCGGCAGCGTCTACCGCCAGTTCCCCTCGAAGCGGGAGCTCCTGGCGGAGCTCGTCGTCCGGCGCCTCGAGGAGATCACCGAAGCCGTCGGCGAGGCCGCGAGCCAGCAGTGCGACCGCTGGTCCGCGCTCGGCGACCTGCTCTGGTCCCTGGCCGAGCGTCAAGCTCGAGACGACATCTTCGGCGAGGCGATGGGCACCGTCTCCGACCATCCCGCGGTCGGCGCCGCCACCGACCGGACGAACGCCGCGTTCGAGCGATTCCTGGCGGCGGCGCGCGCGGAGGGACGGCTCCGGGCGGACGCGACGATCCTCGACGTCCGACTGGTGTTCGCGGCGACGCGCGCGGCCAAGCAGGTCGATCCGACCGCCTGGCGCCGCATCCTCGAGCTGCTCATCGACGCGCTCGACGCCCGCCGCGCCTGACGGCGAGGCAAACGCCGCACCTAGGGGCCGCCCCACGACACCCGCGCCATGCGCGAGAGTTGCGCCATGCTCAAACGATCCCTCGTCGCGGCGTGCGCCGTGGCGGCGCTCGCGGCGCCGTGCGCCAGCGCCGCCGACACCACCGTCGCCCCCGACGCGAAGGCCTCCGGGACGATGACCGCGCTCGACGGCACGATCGTCTGGGTCAGCGGCAAGTTCGGCGCCGAGACCCTGATGCAGAGAACGGCGGCCGGGACGGCCCGCGTGCCGGGGGCGCCGACCGCGAAGGACTACCCCTCGATCGATCTCGGCCATGACTCCCACGGCGCGCTCGTCCTCACCTACCTGCGCTGCCGCGGCTCGAAGTGCACGGCGCTCCGCGACGACCTGCACGGCCACCGCGCGAGCATCCGCGGGCTCACGCCGCCCCATTGCAGCCTCAGCACCGCGCCCGCCCTGTGGGGCACGCGCATCGCCTACGGGCTCGACTGCCACGACCGCCCGCTCGGCCTCTGGGTGAAGCGCGGGTCCGCGCCGGCGGACCGCCTGCCCCGCCCCCATGACGCGGTGCGGTTCGGGTCTCGGGCGATCACGGCCGTCGACCTCCGCGGAACCTGGGTCGGCGCCGTCGCCGCCGACGTCTACGAGTACGCGTTCTCGGAGCGGGTGAGCGGCGCCCACCAGGAGTACTTCCTGGCCGCGGCGTCCGAGGGCGACAGCGACGAGCACGTCGCCGGCCTCGCGGTCGGTCCCGGCGGCGTGCTGTGGACACTCGTCGACGCCGAGCACGTCGGCGATCCGAACCAGGCCGTCATTTCCCGGCTCGTCCCGAGGAAATGCATCGAGTCAGAGGTCGTCGCGAACCCGGCCGGCCCGAACGAGCAGGATGGCTACCGCGCGACGGGGCTCGCGGTCGACGGCGCGACGCTGTTCCTGACCGCGCCGGGCATCGGCATCGTCAGCCACCCGTTCACGGCCGCGCGTCCCTGCCCGCCTACGTGAGGCGCGCGGCGATGTAGGCCTCGAGCGCCCGGTGGCACTCGTCGATGACGATCGGGTCGCCCTCGGGGTCGATGCGGAAGGCCTCGCGGAGGAGGCCGTCGCCGATGAGGACGACGACGCGCGAGACGATCTCGCGCTGTGCCTCGTCCGAATTCGGCCAGCGCGCCTCGAGCATCCGCTCGAGCGTGCGCGCGAACGCGACCCGCGCCGGCCGGGTGGCGTTCCGCACGCGCTCGGTGCGCAGGCCGCCGTACCACAGGGCGAGGAACCCCGGATGCGCCCGGAAGCCGACCGCCAGAGTCTCGATGATCGCCTGCATCGGCTCCTCGAGGCGGTCGCGCTCGTCGGCCGCGGCCACGGCGCTGGCGAGGTCCTCGAAGTCGCTCCAGTAGCGCACGGCGAGCGCCTCGACGATCGCCTCCTTGTCGGGGAAGTACCGGTAGAGCGAGCCGACGGAGATGCCCGCGGCCTCCGCCACGCGCACCGTGGTGAACGCCCCGGCCCCCTCGCGTGCGAGCACCTCCTCGGCAGCGTCGAGGACGCGGCGGAGCTTCTGGCGGCTGCGCTCCTGCTGCGGGAGGCGCCGAAGGCGGTCGGGCGTGGCGCCGGGGGTCATAAACTTGAACTCGATTTCACCTTACGCTACGGTCCTGAGCAGTGCAAGGGAGGCGAGACATCGATCTCGCGCGCGAACGGGTCGCGGAAGCATGCCGCCACATCGCCGACGGAGGGCTCGTCATCGGCACCGGCGGCAACGTGTCCGAGCGATTCGGCGATCGCGTCGCGATTTCGGCGACCGGGGCGGACCTCGCGTCGATCGGGCCGGAGCAGGTGACCGTCATCGACCTCGACGGCGCGGTGCTCGACGGCGACCTCGAGCCGACCTCGGAGCTCGAACTTCATCTCGGCGTCTACCGGCGCTACGACGCCGGAGCCGTAGTGCACACGCACGCCCCGATGTCGACCGCGCTGTCGTGTGTCCTCGACGAGGTGCCGTGCGTGCACTACCAGATGCTACTGCTCGGCGGAGCTGTGCCCGTCGCCCCGTACGCGACGTTCGGGACGCCCGAGCTCGCCGCCACGACGCTCGAGGCGCTCGACGGCAAGGTGGCCGCGCTGATGGCCAACCACGGGGCGATCGTGTACGGCCCGGACCTGGCCAAGGCGGTCGAGCTCAGCGAGCTGCTCGAGTGGGCGTGCGGCGTCTACTGGCGCGCCGTCGCAGTCGGGACGCCGCGCGTGCTCGACGAGGATCAGCGCAGCGCGGTCATCATGGCCGCGGTGGCACGGGGCTACGGACGATGACCGGCGAGACGACCGCGATCGCGATGGGCGTGCACGTGCTCGACGTGCTCGTGCGTCCGGTCGAGGCGATCCCCGAAGGTCAGGGCGGCGCGCTCGTCGAGGAGATCCGCCTGACCGCCGCCGGCACGGCCGGGGGCACCGCGCTGACCCTGGCGAAGCTCGGCGCGCGGGTGCGGAGCGCGGGCGCCGTCGGCACCGACGCGGCCGGCGACATGCTCCTCTCACTCCTCGATCGCGCCGGCGTCGACACGTCCCTGCTCGTCCGGAGGGAGGACGTTCAGACGTCGGCGAGCGTCCTTCCCATCCGGCCCGACGGGTCCCGGCCGGCGCTGCACGTGGTCGGCGCGAACGCGACCTACGGGCCCGACGACGCGCCGTGGGACGACCTCGCGGCCGCCACCCACCTCCACCTCGGCGGCCCCGAGTTCATGGGCGGCGAGGCGGCGGCGCGCATCCTCGGCTTCGCGCGCGAGCACGGTGTCGTCACGTCGGCCGACATCCTCGCCCCCGGCGAGCAGGGCGTCCTCGAGTGGATCGCCGCCGCCCTCCCCCACCTCGACTACCTGCTGCCCAACGACGAGCAGGTGCTCGGCTTCACCGGCGCCGGCGATCTCGTCGCGGGGTGCCGCGCGCTCGTCGAGCGCGGCGTCGGCTGCGTCGCCGCGACGTGCGGGGCCGACGGCGTCGTCCTCGTGGACGCGGAGAGCGTCGAACGCGTGCCGGCGTTCGCCATCGACGTCGTCGACACGACCGGCTGCGGGGACGCCTTCTCGGCCGGATTCCTGCGCGGCCTCTCGCTGGGGCGCGACCGCCGCGAGGCCGCCGTCCTCGGGTGCGCGGCCGCCGCGCTCGTGGCCCAGGGCCTCGGCTCCGACCACGGCGACTTCGATCTCGCCGCGGCCGACGCGTTCGGCGCGTCGACGCCGACGCGCGTGCCCGGGTGACGCCGCCGATGCGCGCCAGGATCGGGGTCCTCGGGTCGGTCGCCGTCGCCGTGGCCCTCGCCGCGGCGCCCGCGTCCGCGGGCGCCGCGTCCGTCGCGATCGACGTGCTCTCGAACCGGGCCGACCTCGTCTCGGGCGGCGACGCGCTCGTCGCGATCGCCGCGCCGGACCCGTCGACGCTGCGCGTGCGCCTGAACGGCCACGACGTCACGAGCGCCTTCGCGGTCCGCGCGGACGGGCGCTTCGAGGGTCTCGTCACCGGCCTGAGGAACGGCGCGAACCGGCTCACCGCGCGGGGCCGCGACGGGCGCGGCGCGGGCCTCACGATCACCAGCCACCCGATCGGCGGTCCGGTCTTCTCCGGCCCGCAGATCCAGCCGTGGAAGTGCCAGGCGACCGCGGTCGACCGGCAGTGCAACCAGCCGATCACCTACAGCTACGTCTACCAGTCGACGAACCCGTTCTCCGGCTTCCAGCCCTACGACCCGGCGCACCCGCCCTCCGACGTCGCGACGACGACCACCGACGGCGGCGTGACGGTCCCGTTCGTCGTCCGGATCGAGACCGGCTACGAGGATCGGGACCAGTACAAGGTCGCGACGCTGTACGAGCCCGGCAAGCCGTGGACGCCGTTCGCCCCGCAGAAGCAGTTCAACCACAAGCTGCTGATCACCCACGGCGCGAGCTGCGACGTCGACTACCAGACGGGGAGCGCGCCCAGCGTCACGAGCTACAACCCGGCGGACCTGCTCGGCCTTCCGTTCAAGGTGCCCGCGGGTCTGCTCGGGGACGGCGCGGCGTACGGGCTCGCACACGGGTTCGTCGTGATGTCGACGGCGCTCGACAACACCGGCCACCACTGCGACGTGGTCACGCAGGCCGAGTCGCTGATGATGGCCAAGGAGCACGTGATCGAGGCCTACGGGACGCTGCGCTACACGATCGGCACCGGGTGCTCGGGTGGCTCGCTCGCGCAGCAGTGGATCGCGAACGCCTATCCCGGGATCTACCAGGGCATCCTGCCGACCTGCTCGTTCCCGGACACCTGGTCGAGCGCCACGCAGGTGATGGACTACCACCTCCTGCGCGCCTACTTCGAGCACCCGTCGAAGTGGGGTCCCGGCGTCAGCTGGACTCCGCTGCAGTTCGCGCCGGTCGAGGGCAACCTCCTGCCGGTCGACGCGATCGTCTCCGACATCGGCTTCTTCAACGCGATCGTCCCGACGCACCCGTGCGGCGGCATCACCGACCAGCAGCGCTACCAGCCGCAGACGAACCCCGGCGGCGTGCGCTGCGACATCGCGGACCTCTCGCTGAACGTCTTCGGCCCACGCCCGAGCAGCGTGTGGTCGGCCAACGAGAAGAAGCTCGGCCACGGCTTCGCCGGCGTCGCGGTCGACAACGTCGGCGTCCAGTACGGGCTCGCCGCGCTCGCGAGCGGGCAGATCACGCCGGGTGAGTTCGTCGACCTGAACGCCCACATCGGGGGCCTCGACATCGACATCACCCCGACGGCGCCGCGGATCGCCGCCGACGAGCCGGCGCTCGCGAACGCCTACCGGAGCGGGATGATCAACGAGACGAACAACCTCGACCAGACGGCGATCGTCGACTGCCGCGGGCCCGACCCCGGCGCCGCCCACGACTCCTACCGGGCCTTCGCGCTCCGCGCGCGCCTCGACCGCGAGCACGGCACGCACGCGAACCAGGTGATCTGGGAGGGGCCGGCGCCGATCGTCGGCGACACGCAGTGCAACGTGCAGAGCCTGGCCGCGATGGATCACTGGCTCGCCGCGGTCGAGCACGACCACAGCGCCAAGCCGCTGGCGCGCAAGGTCGTCGACGACCGGCCCGCCGGCGTCCACGACCAGTGCAGCGACGGCGCCGGCCTGAAGCTCACCGACGCCCTCTGCCCCGCGGCGGTCGTCCCCGTCTACGGGACGCCGCGGACGGTGGCGGGCGACGCGATCACCACCGACGCCAACAAGTGCCAGCTGAAGCCGCTGCGGCGCGGCGACTACGGCGTGAGCTTCACCGACGCCGAGTGGGCGGTGCTCCAGGCGACGTTCCCGACCGGCGTGTGCGACTTCTCGAAGCCCGGCGTCGAGCAGCAGAAGACGATCCCGTGGATGACCTACCAGGACGCGGCCGGGCGCGTCGTCTACGGCGGGCGGCCGATGCGCGGGGCGCCAGCGTCCGTCGCGCTCGGACGCTGCCGGATGAGCCGGTCGGCCGTGGTGCGCGTCCGGCGGGGCCGGCACCCCATGTCCGCGCGCGTTTACGTCAACGGCAAGCGTGTTCGCACGCTGCGCGCCGGGGTCCCGCCCTCGCTGCGGCTCCGCGGCCTGCCGCGGGGCACCGCGCGGGTGCGGGTCGTCGTCCGGACGCGCGGCGGGAAGTCCGTGGTCACGCGCCGCCGGCTGGCGATATGCAGTGGCTGACGTCGTAGACGTCGGCGGCCGTCGCCGCGGTGACGCCCTCGGCCATCTCGCGCTTCAGGCGCGTGAGTCGTTCCTCCTCGGCGGTCGTGCGGTGCTCGCGCCGCGCGAGGTCGACGAACTCGTCGGTGACGAAGCCGTCCCGGACCGTGAGCGTGACCTGCCGGTCGCGGTAGTCGAGCCGGAAGACGAACCGCTCGAGTGCGCGGCCGCGCTCGGGTCGCGCGAGCGCGGAGTCGACGACGTAGCGCCCCTCGGTCACCGCCCGCGTGACGAGCTCGAAGCCGTCCCGGGCACCGGGGCCGCCGAACGCCGTGCGCACGACGATCTCGCGGCGCTCCGGAGGACGGCCCGGGTCGAGAAGCGGCAGCGCGCGCTCGAGGACCTTGTACGCGTGCGCCACGCCGCCCGGTGAGCCGGGGCCGTGGTAGGCCATCATGTCCTCGAAGGAGAACGCGAGCGGGGTGCCGTGGTCGACGACGTGGATCACTGGGGAACGCGGATGCTCCGTCGTGGGATCGGCCCGCGCTGCAGCGCGTCGAACAGGGCCGGTTCGGCGACGGACGCCTGCAGTCGCCGCGCCGCATCGAGGTGGTCGCCCGTCCAGATCATTCGCACCGCGGTCGCGGTGGCGTCGCCGTCGGCGCTGCGCAGGTCCTGGCTCACGGCGGCCACGAGCCGGGAGTCGGCCGACGCGTCGTGCGTCAGCGGCGCGGGAACCGCGGCCCGCCCGACGAGGCGGGCGGCGAAGTCGCGATACCAGCGGGTCATCATCTCGGTGGCCGCCTGGAGCTCG
>JAOPZQ010000685.1 GCA_025964075.1 Solirubrobacterales bacterium
CGCCGCCGCCACGGGCACGCGCGCGAGGGTCGCGACCGCGAGCTCCCAGCCCGGCACGACCGGCACGTAGGTGTGGCCCATCATCTCGAGGCTCTTGACGCTGCCGCCGCCCCCGGTGCCGTCGACGAGCCGCACGAGCGGGATGCGCTCGTCGTGGGCGACGCGCTCGGGGTGCAGGAGCTTCGGGTAGATCGCGGCGTCGCCGGCGCCACCGCGCACGGTGAAGTCGTCGGCCTGGACCGCGACGCGGCGGCCGTCGATCCTGCCGTCGCCGACGACGAACGGCGACGCCGTGAAGCGCTCGAGCTGGCCGTCCTCGCCGTGGAGGGCGGCGCCCGCGAGGGCTCCCACCTCGTGGAACGAGCCCGGGTCGAGCAGCCGGTCGATCCGCTCGCGCACGGTCAGCCGGCCCGACGCTCGCTGGCGTTCGACGCGCTCGGCCCCGCCGAGCTCGTGCGCGAGCGCCTCGCGCCGGCGCAGCTCCTCGAGCTCCGGCTCCCAGGTCACGCGGCGGAGCATATGCCCGGCGCCTCGAAACCATGGTCAAAACGGCATCGGACAACTGACGCGACATAACGTCGTCGGATTCCGGTATATTCCCGCGCCGTTCGTAGTCAACCGCCTAATCCTCACGGCCATGACCGTGAGGAGCGGGGGAACCAACTGGCCGCAAACCTGCAGCACGCAGGCGTTTTGTGGTCGGGGGCGAATCGCCGTGAGGGTCACGGCGTAGCGCTGCTCTTTCTGCGCGAGCCCGTCAGCTAACCCCGTAGGCCGTCGAAAGAGGAAGGCCGAACCGTTTTGTCGAACCGATCCGCGCTGGTCATCCGTGGGATGGCAGGCACCGTGACCGCGCTCGCCGCTCTCGTCGTACCGAGCATCGCCCAGGCCGCTGGAGCTCATCTCGGCCAACGCACCCTGAAGATCGGCATGCATGGCCATGACGTGCGCGTCCTGCAGGACTACCTGGGCGTGGTGGGCGTCGACACGAGCGTGGACGGTCAGTACGGTCCCGGGACAGCGAAGAGCGTGAAGTCGTGGGAGCGGCAGGTGCAGCTCAAGCCCAACGGCATCGTCACCCGCACCACCGCCCGGGTCCTCATCCGCCTCGTCGCCGTCGCGGGCGCGGCCAAGCCCGGCGACAACGGCGGCGCACTCGCCGGCCCGGTGATCGGTCCGCCGACCGGCAAGGCCACGCTCGCCCCCGATGGCACCGCCATCCCGCCCGCCGACGCGCCGGCCGTCGTGCAGCAGGTCATCGCCGCCGGCAACGCGATCGCCCACAAGCCCTATGTCTACGGCGGGGGCCACGGCCAGTGGACCGACAGCGGCTACGACTGCTCCGGCTCGGTCTCCTACGCCCTTCACGGCGGCAACCTCCTGGACGTCCAGGAGGACTCGACGACGCTCGAGAGCTTCGGCGATCCGGGTCCCGGCCAGTGGATCACGATCTACGCCAACTCGGGGCACACGTTCATGCTCGTCGCCGGCCTCCGCTTCGACACGAGCGGGCTCTCGCAGGACGGGACCCGCTGGCACGACACGCCGCACCCGACGAGCGGCTACGTCGTGCGTCACCCGACCGGCCTTTAGAGGCCGAGCCGCACGGGGCGCGTGCCACCATGGGGTGGTGCGTCGACGTACCGCTGCCATTGCGCTGATCGCGACCCTCGCGGCGGCCGGCTGTGGCGGCGGGAGCGGGCAGAAGCCCTCGAAGACGACCACCTCGCCGGCGGCGTCCGGGCCCTCGGCGCGCGCCGCCGACGCGGCCGTCGTCCGGGGCTGGGCCGACGCGCTCCGCCTCGGCCACGTCGCCCACGCGGACGGTCTGTTCTCGCTGCCCGCGGTGGTCGAGAACGGCACGCCGCCGCTGCGGCTGCGCACGCGCGCGGAGATCCACCTCTTCGACAGCTCGCTGCCGTGCGGCGCGAGGCTAGTCCGCACCGTGGCGCATCAGGGCTACGTGCTCGCCCAGTTCAAGCTGACCGAGCGCGCCGGGCCGGGCGGCGGCCACTGCGACGGGACGGGGCATTCGGCGGCCGCGGCGTTCCGGATCGTGGCGGGGAAGATCCGCGAGTGGCGGCGCATCGCCGCATTGCCGGGGCCGGGCGGCCAGGCGCCGCCGCCGAGCGCGCCGACGACGACCGCGCCGCTCACCTGAGCAGAGGAGCGCCGCCGGCTAGGATCCAAAGGCATGAGTGCGCTGGCTGGCGATGTGTACGCGATCCCGCAGGACCTTCTGGATTTTCGGGACGCGATCCGGCAGATCGTGACGGAGCGGGTCGCGCCGCGGGCGGGCGATATCGATCGTGAGGCCGCGTATCCGTGGGATATCCGCGAGCTGTTCGCCGAGCACGACATCTTGGGGTTGCCGTTTCCGGAGCAGTACGGGGGAACGGGGACCGGGACGTTGATGTTGCAGATGGCGGTCGAGGAGATCGCCAAGGCGTGCGCGTCGAGCGCGCTGATCCTGATGATCCAGGAGCTCGGCACGTTGCCGATCCAGCTGCACGGGACCGATGAGCAGAAGCAGAAGTGGCTCCCGAAGTGCGCGGCCGGGGAGTGGTCACCGGCCTTCTGCCTGTCCGAGCCCGATGCCGGTTCCGACCCCGCGGGGATGCGCACCACGGCGGTGCGGGATGGCGAGGGGTGGGTGATCAACGGTCAGAAGAACTGGATCACGAACGCCACGGTCGCGGACTTCTACGTCGTGTTCGCGGTCACCGATCGGGAGAGTCGCCGGATCACCGCGTTCATCGTCGAGAAGGACCGCGAGGGTTTCGACCCCGGCAAGCTCGAGCACAAGCTCGGGATCAAGGGCTCCCCCACCGGGGCGCCCGTGTTCACCGACGTTCGGATCCCGGACGAGAACCGGATCGGTGAGGTGGGGCGTGGCCTGTCGGTCGCCCTCTCGACCTTGGAGCGCACGCGGTTGGGGGCGGGCGCGCAGGCGGTGGGGATCTCGCAGGGCGCGACGGACTACGCCGCCGGCTACGCGAAGGAGCGGATCGCGTTCGGGAAGCCGATCTTCGAGCAGCAGGCGATCCAGTTCAAGCTCGCCGACATGCAAACCCGGACCGCCGCCGCCCGCGAGCTCCTCTACAAGGCCTGCGCCCTCGCCGACCGCGGCGACCCCGACCTCGCGCGTTACTCCTCGATGGCGAAGCTCTTCGCCTCCGACACCGCGATGGCCGTCACCGTCGAGGCCGTCCAGATCCTCGGCGGCTACGGCTACGTCAACGAATACCCCGTCGAACGCATGATGCGCGACGCCAAGATCACCCAGATCTACGAGGGCACCAACGAGATCCAACGCCTCGTCGTCGCCCGCAGCATGAGGTAGCGCCGTCATGGACCGCTCGCCTCCCGTCCGCCGCATCCTCCTCTCCGCGGCCCTGGCGTTGGTGGTGGGCCTCGGTGCGGCCTCGCTCGCGACGGGCCTCAGCGACACCTATCCGCTGCGCCTCTTCCAGGGGCTGGCGATCGCCGGCGGCGTCGGGATCGTCCTCGGCGGCGTGATCATCCTCCTCGCCCAGCGTCTCGCGGGGTGGAGCGAGCCGGTCTCCGAGGAGGGCTTCGACGAGATCGTCGAGCGCGCGGAGCGCCTCGCGGAGGAAGGCTGGGCACCCGGCGACGAAGACGAGTACGGGGCCGACGGCGACGACGACGACGACCTCTTCGATCCGCTCCACAGCGAGGAGGACTTCCAGACGCTCGTGCGCTCGGCGCTCGACGAGCTGCCGCTCGACTTCCACCGCGCGCTCGAGCACGTCGCGATCGTCGTCTCCGACGGCGGCCGTCGCCGCGGCGCCTACGGCCTCTACCAGGGCGACACGGTCGCCCGCGACTACTTCCACGACCGCATCGTGATCTTCCGCGACACGCTGCTGCGCGACTTCGGCCACGACCTCGACCTCCTCTCCGAGCAGGTCCGCCGCACCGTGCGCCACGAGCTCGCCCACCACCTCGGCTGGGACGAGAACGGCGTCCGGGGACTCGGCCTGTAGCTCGCGGCTCGAATCGGGACACCAGATAAGATCCGCTCGCTTTGCGCGGGAGGCGAGCATGGGTGGTGGCCGTGGCGGCGATCCTCGCCGCCTGCGCGCCCGCGGCGCGCGCGTACACGAGCCCGCCGCCCCCGAACCTCGATTGGACGCGGCTCCTGCCGGCGCTGAGCTCGCCGGCGAGCGTCCAGCCCCACGACATCCCCGGCTGCGCGACCCCGAGCATCGCCTGCATCGACCAGGAGATCGCGCAGATGCAGGCCCTGAAGACGCGGCTCGGCTGCGACCACCGCGCCGTGTTCGACACGACCTACCTCGTGCTCACCCAGACGCTGCGCGACACCATGGCCGCCGACCCGCACGCCTTCCAGGATCCGAGCTGGCTCTACTACGAGGACGCCGAGTTCGGCCATCTCTACTTCTCGACGATGGCCGCCTACGACGCCGGCCGGAAGGTCGCGCCGGCGTGGCAGATCGCCTTCGACGCGGCGCGGAGCGGCAGCGTAACGGCGTTCCAGGACATGATGCTCGGCATCAACGCGCACGTGCAGAACGACATGCCGTACATGCTCGCGGCGGTGGGTCTCCGGGAGCCCGACGGGACGACGCACAAGCCCGACCACGACGCGTTCAACGACGTGCTTCGCCGTGCCTTCCAGCCGGTCATCGACGCCGTGTCGGGGTTCGACCGCCTCGTGCCGATCATGGCTCCGAGCTGGACTCCCATCGACGACCTCACGGGGCTGCAGCTGGTGATGGGGTGGCGCGAGATCGTGTGGCGCGAGGCCGAGCAGCTGCTGAACGCGAAGACGCCGGTCCAGCGTCGGATCGTCGCGGACGGCATCGCGGAGAACGCGGCGCTGACCGCGCGGCTGATCGCTGCGCCGGCGTTCCCGGGCTACCGCCCGGTGCGCGACGCGTACTGCCGCGCACACGTGCTCTGAGCCGTCGCGGCGATAGCCTGGCGGCCGGGATGATGATCGTCATGTCACCCGGCGCCTCCGACGACGAGGTCGCCGCCGTCCGCAGCCGGCTCGAGGCCACCGGCGTGCACGTCCTCGTCATGCCCGGCGAGCTGACGACGGCGATCGGGGCGATCGGCGACCCCGAAGGCGTGCGCGAGCTCGGGCTCGAGGGGATGCCGGGAGTCGACCGCGTCGTGCCGATCTCGCGGCCGTACAAGCTCGCCTCCTCCGAGCTCGCTCATCATGAGCCGACGCGGTTCGAGGTGGCGGGGCGGCTGGTCGGCGGCAACGAGACGTTCTGCCTGATCGCCGGACCGTGCACGGTCGAGACCCGCGCGCAGACGCTCGCCGTGGCGGAGGCCGTGCGGGCCGGTGGCGCATCGATGCTGCGCGGCGGCGCGTTCAAGCCGCGCACCTCGCCGTTCGCGTTCAAGGGACTCGGGCTCGAGGCGCTGGCCGTGCTCGCCGAGGCGCGGGAGGCGACCGGGCTGCCGATCGTCACCGAGCTCCTCGACGCCCAGCACGCCGAGGCGGTCGCCGCGGTGGCGGACGTCATCCAGATCGGCGCGCGGAACATGCAGAACTACGCGCTGCTCGAGATCGCGGGCCAGCTCGGGAAGCCGGTGCTCCTCAAGCGCGGCCTCTCGTCGACGGTCGAGGAGCTGCTGATGGCGGCCGACTACGTGCTCAAGGAGGGCAACGAGCGGGTGATGCTGTGCGAGCGCGGCATCCGCACGTTCGAGACGGCGACCCGGTTCACGCTCGACCTCTCGGCGATCCCGTGGCTGAAGCTGCACACCCACCTGCCGGTGATCGTCGACCCGAGCCACGCCTCGGGCGACCGCCGGCTCGTCGGTCCGCTCTCCCGCGCGGCCGCCGCGGTCGGCGCGGACGGGCTCATCGTCGAGGTGCACCAGGACCCGGAAGCCGCCCTCTGCGACGGCCCCCAGGCCCTATACGCCGCGGACTTCCGGGACTACGCGAACGACGTGGCCGCGCACGCGACGCTGCTCGGCAAGCGCCTGGCGTAGCTCGCGTTACGCGGCCGCGACGGCGGGGGCGCGGTCGTCGGCGCGCTCCGTCTCGGCGCGGGCGGGCTCGGCGCGGGCGG
>JAOPZQ010000019.1 GCA_025964075.1 Solirubrobacterales bacterium
GCGGCCCCGGCCCGTGCGGGACGAGGCCGGCCGCGCGCACCGCGGCGCTGAAGCTCCCGCCGAACGGGCGCTTTGCCGCGTTGACCGCCGGCCACTCACCGGCGCGATAGCGCTCGATGCGCCACTCCTGCGCGCGCCAGCGCGCGAGCGACGGGTTCCAGTCGGCGGCGGTGGGCGGCTCGCCGTAGGCGGCGTTCCACTCCAGGATCTTCGCGATGACTGTCTCGCGGGTCCAGCGTGTCCGACGACCACGCCCGCCCGCTGCCTTGGCGGACGGGGTCATGGTGGCTCCTCGTCCGCTTAGGTGGGCGTGTCGGTCGGGCGCTGCTGGAGGCTGCCCGCCCGCGAGAACGCGTGACCCGTGCCGTTCGGCATCGGCTTGACGCGCGTCGTGAGAGCGGCGGACAGCATGACCGTCCCGACGATACAGGCCGGAACGAGCTCGGTCCAGCGCGGTTCGAACCGCGCCTAGCCGACCGACTCGAGGTCGATCACGAAGACGAGCGCGGCGTTCTTCGGGATCGTCGGCGGCTGGCCCTGCGGGCCGTAGGCGAGGCTCGCGGGGATGATCAACTCGCGGCGGCCGCCGACCTTCATGCCGGGGACGCCCTGGTCCCAGCCCTTGATGACCTGGCTCTGGCCGAGCGTGAAGCTGAACGGCTGGTTGCGGTCCCACGAGGCGTCGAACTGCTTGCCCCCGTTGTAGAGGACGCCGACGTACTGGACACTGACCTTGCTCGTCGGCGTCGCGACCGTGCCGGTTCCGGTGACGAGGTCCTTGATGACCAGCTTCTTGGGCGCCGCGCCCGAGGGCACGGTCACGGTCGGCTTCTTCGCCAGCGCGGGGTTGGCCGGCTTGAACGCCGGAGCGGCGACGTCGAGCCCGGCCGGCACCTTCTCGCCGCCGCTGGGGATGTCGGAGGTCGTGTAGCTCTTGCCACAAGCGGCGAGGCCGAGCGCGCAGGCCGCGGTGAGGGAGATCGTGATCGTTCGCGAGATGTTCATCGGCGGGCAAGGGTAGCCGACCGGACCGCGAGAGCACGGCGCTATAGTGATTAGCGACGCTAACTATTTCTCATCTTGACCGCTTCCACCCATTCCGATCTCGCCGGCCGCCTGCGCCTCGCGATCACGCGGACCGCGCGCCGGCTCCGCCAGGAGGCGGACTCCGGGCTCTCCCCGACGCTGAGCTCGGCCCTCGCGACGGTCGACCGGTTCGGTCCGCTGACCCCGAGCGAGATCGCCGCGCTCGAGCGGGTGCAGCGCCCGACCGCGACGCGCGTCGTCGGCCGGCTCGAGGAGGCCGGGCTCGTCAGCCGAGCGGGCGATCCGACGGATCGGCGCTCGTCTCTGATCGCGGTGACCCCCGAGGGCCGCGCGCTGCTGCGCCGCCTGCGCTCGAGGAAGAACGCCTTCCTGGCGCAGCGGATCGAGAGCCTGAGCGAGGACGAGATGGCGACGCTCGCCGAGGCGACCGCCATCCTCGAACGCGTCATGGAGGACGGCCGGTGAGCGCCCTTCGGCGCTCCTTCCACTCGCTCGCGATCCCCAACTACCGTCGCTACTTCCAGGGCCAGGTCGTCTCGATCAGCGGCAACTGGATGCAGACCGTGGCCGAGATGTGGCTCGTCCTGCGCCTCACCGGCTCCGGCGTCGCGCTCGGCGTGGCGACGGCGCTCCAGTTCACCCCGATGCTTCTCGCGGGCGCCTACGGCGGCGTGCTCGCGGACCGCTGGCCCAAGCGCCGGCTCCTGATGGTCACGCAGACGCTGATGGCGGTCCCCGCCCTGACGCTCTGGGCTTTGACGACCGCCGGCAGCGTTCGGCTGTGGATGGTCTACGCGCTCGTCCTCGTCCGCGGGACCGTGCTCGCGGTCGACAACCCCGCCCGCCAGAGCTTCGTCTCCGAGCTGGTCGGGCCGGCGCGCGTCGTCAACGCGGTGAGCCTCAATTCGGTGATCATCCACACCGGCCGCATCGCGGGGCCCGCGCTCGCCGGCGCCGTGATCGCGGCGTTCGGGGTGGGCCCGTGCTTCGCGCTCAACGGGCTGTCCTTCTTCGTGATGATCGCCGCCCTCCGCGGGATGGACCCGAGCCAGCTCCAGGCCGCGCCGGCGCGGGTGAGAGCGCGGGGCCAGCTGCGCGCGGCGCTGCGCACGGTGCGCGAGACGCCGGCGCTGCGCATCCCCCTGCTGCTCATGGCCGTCGTCGGGACGCTGTCGTTCAACTTCGTCGTGCTGCTGCCGTTGCTCGCCCGCTTCACCTTCCACGGCGGCGCCTCGACCTATGCCGTCCTCACGGCGGCGATGGGGGTCGGCGCCGTGGTCGGTGCGCTGTGGAATGGCGCCCGCGGGACCGCGACGCCCGCGATCGTCACCGGGTCGGCGTTCGCGTTCGGCGCGGCGCTGCTCGCGGCGGCCGCCGCGCCCGACCTTCCTGTCGAGATCGCCGCCCTCGCGCTCGTCGGGGCGGCGAGCGTCACCTTCGCCGCCTCGGTCAACGCGTCGCTGCAGCTCGCGGTGGCGCCGGAGCTCCGCGGGCGGGTGATGGCGCTCTACTCCGTCGTCTACATCGGCTCGAGCCCGCTGGGCGGGCCGCTCACAGGGTGGCTCTCCGCGGTCGGCGGCCCCCGCGCGGGCCTCGTGCTCGGCGCGGTCGCCGCGCTCGCCGCGGGCGTCATCGGCCTCGCGGCGTTCGCGCGCGCGGGCCAACCGATCTCCCGGCCGGCGCTCGCGCGAAGATAGGGCCATGCGCGTCGCCGTCCTCGACGACTACCAGGGAGTGGCCGCCTCGTTCGCGCCCTGGGAGGCGCTCGGCGAGGACGTCGAGGTGAGGTTCTTCCGCGAGCACGTCTCCGACGACGACGTGCTCGCCGCGCTCCTCGCGCCCTACGAGGTCGTCGTCGCGATGCGGGAGCGCACGCCGTTCACCGCGGAACGGCTCGCGCGGCTGCCGAGCCTGCGCCTGCTCGTGACCACCGGCATGCGCAACGCCGCGATCGACATGGACGCCGCCCGGGAGCTCGGCATCGTCGTGTGCGGCACCGGCATGCTCGGCGGCGCGACGTCCGAGCTCACCTGGGGCCTGATCATCGCCCTGACGCGACACGTCTGCGCCGAGGACGCCCGGATGCGCGTCGGCGGCTGGCAGGCGACGGTGGGCCCGGAGCTCCGGGGGCGGACGCTGGGGATCCTCGGCCTGGGCCGGCTCGGCCGGCGCGTCGCCGCGGTCGCCCAGGCGTTCGAGATGCGCGTCGTCGCCTGGAGCGAGAACCTGAGGGCGGCGGACGCGGCCACCGTCGGCGTCGAGGCGGTCGCCCGCGACGATCTCTTCGCGCGCGCGGACGTGCTGACGATCCACACGCAGCTGAGCGAGCGCACGCGCAGCCTCGTCGGCGCCCGCGAGCTCGGCCTGATGAAGCGCAGCGCCGTCCTCGTCAACACCTCGCGCGGGCCGATCGTCGACGAGTCCGCACTCCTCGACGCGCTGCGCTCGGGCACGATCGCCGGCGCCGCGCTCGACGTCTACGACATCGAGCCGCTGCCGCTCGACCACCCGCTGCGCACCGCCCCGAACACCGTCCTGACGCCGCACATCGGTTACGTCACGACCGGGACCTACGAGGTCTTCTACCGGGAGGCGGTGGAGGACATCGCCGCCTTCCTTCGCGGAGAGCCCGTCCGGGTCCTCGGCGCTTAACGAAATCGACGCGGTTCCCAAGACTGGCTTGAGGGCCCCCTCTCTCGGAGCCTAAGCTCCTCAAGCGGGGCGGCGAGCCTTGCACCTCGTGGCTTCGCTGCTTTACCTGTCTCGGGTTCCGCGTCTGGAACGGAACCTAGAGGAGCGCCAGGGCGGGTGCAAGATCTCCTAGACGAAGATCCCGCATCTTCGGACAAACGGCTAGCTCGTCGCTGCCGAAGGCGCTTAAACGAAAGCGACGCGGTCCCCAAGACTGGCTTGAGGGCCCCCTCTCTCGGAGCCGAAGCTCCTCAAGCGGGGCGGCGAGCCTTGCACCTCGTGGCTTCGCTGCTTTACCTGTCTCGGGTACCGCGTCTCGCGAGAACCTAGGGGACCGCCGACGTGGTCGCAAGGGCCGCCGGGAGGTGATCCCGCTCGTTACGACAAATGCTCTCGGCGGGCGCGCCGACTACGCTCCGAGAGGTGACGCCGAGTGCCCGTCTGGCCCGCGCCGACCACGTCGGCAGCCTCCTCCGACCGCCGTCCCTGCTCGAGGCCCGCCGCGCGCACGCGGCCGGCGAGCTCCCCGACGCGGACTTCAAGGCGATCGAGGACGCGGCCGTGCGCGAGGTCGTCGCCCTGCAGGAGGAGGCCGGCTGCCCGGTGGTGACCGACGGCGAGCTGCGCCGCGAGTCGTTCCAGAGCGGGCTGACCGACGCGGTCGACGGCTTCGCCGGCGTGACGATCGACGCGTGGCTGTGGGGCGACTGGCACTCGGACGAGGTCGGAGACAAGGCCGTGGAGCGCCCGCCGGAGCTCGCGGTCGTCGAGCCGCTCCGCCGCCGGCGCTTCCTCGCCGCCGAGGAGCTCACGTTCCTGCGCGCCGTCACCGACCGCATCCCGAAGGTGACGCTTCCGAGTCCCTCGCTGTTTGCGAACCTGTGGCACCCGGAGCGCTCGCGCGACGCCTACCCGACGCTCGACGACTTCCTCGCCGATGTCGTCACCATTCTCCAAGACGAAGTCAGCGAGCTCGCGCGCCTGGGCTGCACCTACGTGCAGATCGACGCGCCGCAGTACCCGCTGCTCATCGACCCGACCTGGCGGGCCTACTACGAGGCGCGGGGCTGGCCGGCGGACGAGTGGGTGGCCCGGGGCATCGAGTTCGACAACGCCGTGATCGACGCCGCCCCCGAGGCCATGACCGTGGGCTTCCACCTGTGCCGCGGCAACCAGGGCAGCCGCTGGCTCGTCGCCGGCGGCTACGACGCCATCGCGCGGCCCGTGTTCGGCGGCGTGCACGCGCACCGGCTGCTGCTCGAGTACGACGACGAGCGCTCGGGCGGCTTCGACCCGCTCGCCCTCGTCCCCGACGACAAGGTCGTCGTCCTCGGGCTCGTGACCACGAAGACCCCGCGGCGGGAGACCGAGGACGAGCTCGCGGCGCGGATCGACGACGCCCGGCGCCACGTGCCCCTCGAGCGCCTGGCGCTGGGCACGCAATGCGGCTTCTCGACCTCGGTGGTCGGGAACGCGATCTCCGTCGAGGACGAGCGGCGGAAGCTCGAGACGATCGCTCGCACCGCCGAGCGCGTGTGGGGCGCCGCCGCATGAGCCCCGCGGCGCCGCGGACCGAAGGCCCGCGCCCGGCCGACCTGGCCGAGTACCCGACGCGCGCCCTGGCGGCGATCGTCGACGCGCTCATCGTCGCGGCACTGCAGCTCTGCGTGGCGGGCGTCGTGTTCGTGATCGTCGTGCTCGTCGGGAACACGGCGACCCACGCCGGGCACGTCGTGCGCGACAACGCGCTGTTCATCGGCATCCCGATCGGCTTCCTCTACGCGCCGCTGGCGATGGCGCGCGAGGGCGCGCGCAACGGCCAGACGCTCGGCAAGCAGGCGCTCGGGATCCGCGTCGTCCGCGCGCGGCTCGCGCCGATGGACGTCCCGGTGGGGCTTCTGCGCGAGGCGGTGGGCAAGCAGCTCCTGACCGTGGTCACCGTCGGCCTCTACGCGCTCGCCGACTACCTGTGGCCGCTCGGCGACTCACAGCGCCAGGCGCTCCACGACAAGATGGCGCAGACCTGGGTCGTCCGGGCGACGGTCGCCCCGAGCGCGCCGGAGCCGGAGCCCGACCACCTGCTGGCCGAGCGCGGCGCGCTGAAGCGCGAGGGAC
>JAOPZQ010000080.1 GCA_025964075.1 Solirubrobacterales bacterium
CCAGCCGCTCGCGCTGCACGGGCCCGACGCGGGCCGCGGAGTAGCCGGCGCGCGCGGCGATCGTCCGGGCGAGGCCCCCGAATGCGACCACGGACCCTCCGAGGACGGCGCCGTCGGAAGCGAGCTCGCGCTGGTAGTGCGCCACGTCCTCGCGGGTGGGGACGACGAGGATCGGGCCGCGCGGAAGCGCCGCCCGGTAGGCGGACATGACCTCTCCGGCCTTGGCGGCGTTGGCGGGACCAAGGATCAGCTCGAGCGACATCGGACCGGGTATGGTCGCGCCGGCGCCGGATGCTCCGACGGTGCCGCTACGCCGGCAGGATGGGCACGCCGTACCTGGCCAGCTCCGCGTCGGCCGTCACCAGGGTGAGGCCTTCGAGCTGCGCCTGGGCGACGAGCATCCGGTCGAACGGATCGCGGTGATAGAGCGGCAGTCGGCCGGCGGCCAGGCCATGTTCGAAGGTCACCCGCAATTGCTCCATCCCGGCGGCATCGAGCTCTCCGGGGAAGTCCCCCGGGAGCGGCAACTTCCCGGTGCCGTGCTTGATTGCCGCTTCCCACACGGTTGCGGAGCTGACGGAACGCATCGCCGACGACACGCTGCGGCACATGTCCGACCGTGCGACTCAGCTTAGTCTAGGCCGCGGCTGCAGGCGCGGGAGCCGTCTCGGACGCCGCGTCGGTGGCGCCCTCCTCCTGCTCGGGCGGCTTCGCGCCCTCGCGCGCCCACGGCTCGTCGAACTCGACGCGCCACTTCTCGTCCTCGCCCTGCTGGATCGCCAGGCGGGCGCGGAAGGAACGGCCGTTGCGCGACTTGAAGCCGGTCACCGGCTTCGCCGTGCGCCCGTGCTCGATCAGCTCCTTGGCCACCGCGGCGTTCAGCGTCTTCCCGGCCTTGCCCTTCCAGATCACGAAGCCGCAGCCCGGGTCCTCCTTGGACCAGCACGAGAAGCCCTTGCGGTTCTCGACGATGTCGCGGCCGCAGACCGGGCACGGGCCGAGGTTGGCGCGCGGGACGCGCACCTCCTTGAGCTTCACGTCGAGCTCCTCCACGGTCCCGCGGGTGAACTCGACGATGTCGCCCATGAACGACTTGCGGGACTCCTCGCCGCGCTCGATGCGGCCGAGGCGCCGCTCCCAGTCGCCGGTCATGCCGGGCGAGGTGAGCTGGTGCTCGCCGAGGAAGCGGATCACGTTGATCCCCTTCTCGGTGACCACGAGGGCGCGGGCCTCGCGCTCGACGTAGCCGACGTCGAGCAGGCGCTCGATGATCGCCGCGCGGGTGGCGGGCGTGCCGATGCCCGAATCCTTCATCGCCTCGCGCAGCTCCTCCTCGTCGACGAGCTTGCCCGCGGTCTCCATCGCCGCGAGGAGCGAGCCCTCGGAGTAGCGGCGCGGCGGCTGCGTCACCTTCTCCTCGAGGTCGACCTTGCGCACGTCGACCTGCTCGTCGCGCTCGAGCTTCGGCAGCCGCTGCTCGCGGCCCTCGTCGTCCTCCGCCGGGCGCTCGGCGTCGGCCTCCTCGCCGTACACGCCGCGCCAGCCCGGGACGAGCATCACCTTGCCGCGCGTGCGGAACACGTGGGACGCGACAGTCGTCTCGACGCGCGTGTTCTCGAACACCGCCTCGGGATGGAAGACCGCGAGAAAGCGCCGCACGACGAGGTCGTAGATCTTCAGCTCGTCCGGCTTCATCTTGTCCACCGGATGGCGCTCGGCGCGGGTCGGGATGATCGCGTGGTGGTCCTCGACCTTGGCGTCGTTGACGACGCGGCCGAGGGGCAGGACGTCGAGGCCGAGGACGTACTCGCTCCCCGCGCGGTACTCCGCGCGCTCGCCCACGAGGCGGGCGATCGGCTTGATCTCCGGCACCATGTCCCCGGTCAGGTAGCGCGAGCTCGTACGCGGGTAGGTGAGCGCCTTGTGCTCCTCGTAGAGCGACTGGGCGGCGCCCAGCGTACGGCGAGCGGAGAACCCGAAGCGGGAATTGGCCTCGCGCTGGAGCGTGGTGAGGTCGTAGAGGAGCGGCGCGCGCTCCTTGCGCGTCGTCTTCTCGAGCTTGGTGATGACGCCGGTCTGGCCGCGCGCGGCCTCGACGATCGCCGTCGCCTCGTCGGCCGAGGCGATGCGCGGGTTCGCGCCGGCGTGGAAGCGCCCCTCGTAGACGCGCTCGCCGGTGGCGGCGAACGTCGCGTCGACGACCCAGTAGGGCTCGGGGACGAATGCGCGGATCTCCTCCTCGCGGCGGGCGAGGATCGCCAGCGTCGGCGTCTGGACGCGGCCGAGCGAGACCGCGCCGTCGAAGGAGGAGCGCAGACGGATCGTCGCGGCGCGCGTGGCGTTCATCCCGACGATCCAGTCGGCCTCCGAGCGCGACCGCGCGGCGGCCTCGAGGTTCGCGAGCTCCTCGGCGGGGCGCAGGTGCTCGAACGCCTCCTTGATCGCCTGCGTGGTCATCGAGTTCAGCCACAGGCGCTGGACGGGCTTCTTCGCGCCCGCCTTCTCGTACACGTAGGCGAAGATCAGCTCGCCCTCGCGCCCGGCGTCGCAGGCGTTGACGACGAGGTCGACGTCGTCGCGCCCGAGCTGGCGCTTGATCACGGTCATCTGCTTGCGCGAGCGCTCGTCGCGCACCTCGAGCTTGAAGCGCTCGGGCGCGATCGGCAGGTCCGCCATCCGCCACTTCTTGAACTTGGGGTCGTACTCCTCGGGGTCGGCGAGCTGCACGAGGTGGCCGACGGCCCAGCTCACCACGTGGTCCGGCCCGTCGAGGAACCCCTCGCCCTTCGTGAAGGCACCGGGCAGCACGCGGGCCAGGTCCTGGCCCACGGACGGCTTCTCGGCGATGACGAGGGTCTTGGCCATGGGCCGGTGAGGGTAGCGCGCGTCCTAGCCGGTGCAGCCCTGCGTGGATACGGAGCGGTTCCCTGCCGACCTCAGGTCCCCCTGCACCACGTCGTCGGGGACCGCGAGCCCGCCGTTGCCCGCCGCGCCGCGGGTCGAGGCGAACACCGTGCCCACCACGCGGCCCTGTCCGTCCACCAGCGGACCGCCCGAGTTGCCGGGCTTCACCACCCCGCGGAACGGCAGGATCTTCCGGCGGATCGGGCCGCGACCGTAGGCGTCGTCGGAGATCACGTCCTGCTCGGTGCCGATGCGCGCGGCGCGCACCGAGTACGGGCCGTTCTCCGGAAAGCCGAGGATCGCCGCGCTCGTCCCCGTCCGCGGGTTGGAGGCCACCGGGAGCGACCGCACGGACACGCCGTCCACGCGGAGAACCGCGACGTCGTTGTGGGGGTCGAAGAGGACGACGCGCGCCCGCAGGTCGGGCGCGAGGCCCCGGATCTCGATCGACGTGTCCGACTCGCCCGCGACCACGTGGGCGTTCGTCACCACCGTCCCCGGCCCCGCGACCCAGCCCGACCCCTCGACGCCGAGCCCGCACGCCGTCCCGATCACCCGCACGACGCTGCCCGCCGCGGCGGCGACCTGCGGGTCCCGGGCGATCGCCGCCCGGGGCGCGGGCACCTGGGCGTTGGGGCCGACGATCGCCGGCAACGGGTCGACGCGAGCGAGCGCGTTGAGGATCGCGCCGGACGGCGGCAGCACGTCGTTCAGGTGGCGCAGGACGAACGAGCGCTGGACGTCGCGGCGCAGCGTGCGGGCACCGGGGGTCTGCAGCGCCACGGCGCCGCCGATCCACGCGATCCCGAGCGCCACGCAGCCGGTGAGGACCGCGCCGAGGGCGCCGTCCACCGTACCGAGCCCCGGGAGCCGGACGGCGCGGCGCACCTTGGCGCCGATGCTCTCGAACCCGGTCGCCAGGATGCCGCCCGCGACGACGGCGCCGAGGAGCCCGAAGACGGGCGCGTACGGCGAGTGGGCGCGGTCCGGCAGCAGCAGCGGGCCGACGCGCGCGCCGAGGAACGCCCCGAGGGCGAAGCCGGCGAGCGAGAGGGCGCCGACGATGAACCCCTGCAGGTAGCCGTAGCCCGCCATGAGCAGGGTGAACACGATGATGATGACGTCGAGAGTGGTCACCGGCTCGGTCGGCGGCGAGGGTAGCGTGCGGCCGTGAATCGCCATCTACACTGGCGCGCGGAGTGACCCCACCGCTGCTTTCCGGCGCGTCGCCGCGCCGGCGCCGGCCTCCGTACGCGCGACGTCGTCGCGCGGCGATGCGGCTCGGCCCGCTGGTCGGCCTGGCGATG
>JAOPZQ010000084.1 GCA_025964075.1 Solirubrobacterales bacterium
GACGCAGGGCGGGATGATCTTCGGTGAGCCGGCGGGTCAGCCGACCGGAGCGGTGCGGGTCAGCGTCTCGGTGGACGGCGAGCTGGTGAAGGAGGCGTCGCGGGATGTCGACGACGCGCGCGAGATCTACGACCGCGCCCGCGCGGCGCTGGAGCTGCGACCGGGCGACCACGTCGCCACGGGGAGCTTCTTCCCGGCGATGCCGATGGTCGCCGGCAAGTGGGTCGTCGACTTCGGCGACTTCGGTCGTCTGGCCATGACCGTTCGATGAGCTCGAGCGTGCTCGAGGCGAGCCGGCTCCTCAAGCGTCGGTGGACTGCGGACGAGCCGACCTTCGGCGCGTGGGTCGCGTCCGACAGCGCTCACGTCGTCGAGCTGCTCTGCGCCGCGAGCCCGGACTGGATCGTCCTCGACGGCCAGCACGGATATGCGAGCCTGCCCGTGGTTCCCGGTCTCCTGAGGGCCGCCGCGATCTCGCGGGTCCCGTCCATCGTGCGGGTGCCGGAGAACAACGGAGCCGTCATCGGGAGCATGCTCGACCTCGGCGCTGTCGGCGTCATCGTCCCGATGGTCGACGACCGAGCGGACGCCGAGCGCGCGGCATCCGCGTGCCGGTACGGTCCCGCCGGACGGCGCAGCTGGGGCGCGTTCCGGGCGGCCCTGGCGCCACCGGCTCCGTACACCCCCGCGGTCGGGGACGAGACCGCGATCTGCCTGGTGATGGTCGAGACCGTGAAGGCGGTCGCGAACGTCGAGGAGATCGTGGCGGTCGACGGCGTCGACGGCGTGTTCGTCGGCCCGCTCGACCTGGCGATCTCGGCCGGGAAGCCTCCGTCCTACACGGTCGACGACCCCGACGTGCGGGCTCAGATGCTCCACGTCCGCGACGTCTGCCGCGCCGCGGGCAAGGTCGTCGGCACGTTCCCCGCCACCGCCCACGTCCACCGCTGGGTGGAGGAGGGCTACCAGTTCCTCGGGCTGGTCTCCGACGCCGAGGTCCTGACCCGAGTAGCCGGTCAGATGCTCGCCACCGCCAGGAAGGAGCAGGCGTGAGCGCGACGGCGACACCGCCTGTCGACAAGTACGTGGGCGACGGCGCCGCGTTCATCACCGGTCTCCAGGCGCTCGTCCGCCTCCCGCTCGAGCAGCGTGCGGCCGACGAGCGCGCCGGACTGCGCACGGCCGTCCTCATCTCCGGCTATCCGGGATCCCCGCTCGGGGGCCTCGACCTCGAGCTCGAGCGGAACGCCGCGCTCCTCGAGGCGCGCGACATCGTCCACCAGCCGGGGGTGAACGAGGACCTCGCCGCCACGTCGATCCTCGGCAGCCAGCGCGCGCACACCGTTCCCGGCGCACGGTACGAGGGCGTCGTCGGCATCTGGTACGGGAAGGCGCCGGGGCTCGACCGCTCGGGCGACGCCATGCGCCACGGCAACTACGGCGGGGTCGCACCCGCCGGAGGAGTCCTCGTCGTCGTCGGCGATGACCCGACCGCCAAGTCGTCCACCGTGCCGGCGGCCTCGGAGGGCACGCTCGCGGCGCTGCTCATGCCGGTGCTCTATCCGGGCGACGTGCAGGAGGTCGTCGAGCTGGGCCTGCACGGCATCGCGATGTCGCGATGCTCGGGGCTCTGGGTGGGCTTCAAGATGGCCGTCAACGTGGCGGACGGCTGGGGGTCCGTGGTGCTCGCGCCCGGGCGGGTGGAGCCGAAGATGGTCGGCGCCGAGCTCGACGGTCGCGCCCACCGGCACGAGCCGACGCGCGTGTTCCTGGGCCAGAACGTCCACGACATGGAGCATTCGCTGGTCCACGCGCGGCTGAACGCGGCGCTCGCCTACGCGCGCGCGAACGAGCTCAACCGCGTCGTCCACAGGACGGATCACGACGTGCTTGGGATCGTCGCCGTCGGGAAGACCTACTACGACCTGCGCCAGGCGCTCTCGGACATGGGAGTCGACGACGACGACCTCGGCCGGCTCGGCGTCCGACTGCTCCACATCCGCATGCCCTATCCGCTCGACGGCGAGCTGCTGCGGGACTTCGCGGGCGGGCTCGACAAGCTGCTCGTCCTCGAGGACAAGCAGCCGTTCGTCGAGCGCTTCGTGAAGGAGGAGCTCTACAACCTCGCGCGGCGCCCGACCGTCATCGGGAAGCAGGACGAGCAGGGACGGCCGTTGGCGAGGCTGGACTACGAGCTCGATCCGGACGCGATCGCCGAGATCGTGGGGCCGCGGCTGGTCGCGGGCCGTCCGGTGCCGTCGGTCGAGGCCCGGCTCCGGAGCCTGCGCAGCCGGCCGGCGATCGGTCCCCTGCCGGTCGCGCGCTCGGCGTACTTCTGCTCGGGCTGCCCCCACAACTCCTCGCTGAAGGCGCCCGAGGGCTCGCTGGTCGCCGCCGGCATCGGCTGTCACGGGATGGTGCAGCTCATGCGCGGGGAGGAGGACGGCGTCGGCAACGTGATCGGGATGACGCAGATGGGTGGCGAGGGAGCGCAGTGGATCGGGCAGGCTCCCTTCACCGACTCGCGCCACGTGTTCCAGAACCTCGGCGACGGAACGTTTCACCATTCCGGCAGCCTCGCCGTGCGCGCGGCGGTCGCGGCCAAGGTGAACGTCACCTACAAGCTGCTGTGGAACTCCCACGTGTCGATGACCGGTGGCCAGGCGCCGACCGGCGGGATGAGCCTGCCGGACGCCGTGCGCTCCCTGATCGCGGAAGGGGTTCGCAAGGTCATCGTGACCTCCGACGACGTCAGCCGGTGGGACGGCCGCCTTCCCGCCGGCGTCGAGGCGTGGAGCCGCGAGCGCCTCCTCGAGGCGCAGGAGGTGCTGTCCCGAGAGGACGGGATCACGGTCCTCGTCCACGACCAGGAGTGCGCCGCCGAGCTCCGGCGCCGGCGCAAGCGCGGGACGGCCGTCGAGCCGACGCAGCGCGTCTTCATCAACGAGCGCGTCTGCGAGGGATGCGGCGACTGCGGCGTGAAGTCCAACTGCCTGTCGGTCCAGCCCGTCGACACGGAGTTCGGACGGAAGACGCAGATCCACCAGGCGTCCTGCAACAAGGACTACTCGTGTCTGAAGGGCGACTGTCCTTCCTTCATCACGGTCGTTCCCGGCAAGCGGGGGTCGGCGCCCGGGCCCGCGCCGCTCAGCCGCGACGACCTCCCGGACCCGGTCGTGCGTCGGGACGAGTGGCCCGAGTTCGGCATGCGACTGTCGGGGATCGGGGGCACCGGCGTCGTGACCGTCGCGCAGGTCCTCGCCACCGCCGCAATGCTCGACGGCTGGCATGTACGCGGGATGGATCAGACCGGGCTGGCTCAGAAGGGCGGCGCGGTGGTCTCGGACCTCAGGCTCATGCCGTCCGCGATCGAGACGTCGGGGAGGCTGTCGGCGGGGCGATGCGACCTCTACCTGGCCGGGGATCTCCTCGCCGCGGCGGCGCAGCCGAACCTCGTGGCCGCCGATCCCGAGCGAACGGTGGCGGTGCTCTCGACGACCCGGGTACCCACCGGGGGGATGATCGCCGACGTCACGGCGACCTATCCGCCCCAGACCGAGCTCGTCGAGCGGATCCTCGCGCGGTGCGATGCGGACGCGAGCTTCGCCCTCGATGCGCAGCACGCGGCGGAGCGCCTCTTCGGGACGGACGTCGTCGCCAACATGCTGCTCCTCGGCGTCGCCCTCCAGACCGGCGCGCTGCCGGTCTCGCCCGAGGCCGTCGAGCGGGCGATCGAGAAGAACGGCGCGGCGGTGCCTCTCAACGTGCAGGCGTTCCGGCGCGGTCGGCAGGCGGTGGCGGATCCGGAAGCGTTCGCGGCGGCGGTCGCGGCCACCGAGCCCGTCTCGACCGGCGACCTGAGGCTCACCTCTGCCGAGGAGAGGATCGCGGCGAGCGTCGGCGCCGCGCCCGACAGTCCGCTCGGCGGGGCCGTCCGGATACGCGTGGCCGAGCTCGCGGCCTACCAGGACCTCTCCTACGCGACGCGCTATGCCGGCTGGGTCGAGCGCGTCCGCGCGGCGGAAGCGGAGCGCACGCCGGGACGGACGGAGCTCGCCGAAGCGGTCGCGTTCTCCTTGCACAAGCTCATGGCCTACAAGGACGAGTACGAGGTGGCCCGGCTGCATCTCGACCCCCGGCTGCACGCCGAGATCGAGGCCGAGTTCGGCGCCGGGGCGCGGTTCCGGTATCGCCTCCATCCTCCGATCCTGCGCGCCATGGGATACGACCGGAAGATCGAGCTCGGGCGTTGGTTCGACCCCGCCTTCCGCGTCCTGCGGGCGATGCGGAGGCTGCGGGGCACGCGGCTGGACCTCTTCGGGTACGCGCGCGTGCGGCGCGTCGAGCGAGAGCTGGTCCGCGAGTTCGAGGGCCTCCTCGAAGGTCTGCTGCGGCGCCTGAGCCCGTCGAACCACGCAGCGGCGGTGGAGCTCGCGCGGCTGCCCGACATGGTGCGCGGCTACGAGGAGATCAAGCTCGGCAACGTCGCGCGGTACCGGCAGCGGTCCGAGGAGCTGACGAGGCGGCTCGCGGAAGCCTGACCATGGATCTCAAGAGGCTCTTCGTCCTCGACGTCAAGCGGTCCTTCGCGCGGGGGCCGTCCAGTGCGTACACCATCGACGACCTGCGAGTTCAGGCGGCGCGCCGGCTGCCGAGGATCATCTACGACTTCGTCGAGGGCGGCGCGGAGGACGAGGTGACCGTGCGCCGGAACCGGGCGGCCTTCGGCGAGATCGGACTGGAGCCCGAGTACCTCCGGGATGTCGCCAGGAGAGACGTCTCGACGACGATCCTGGGCACCGAGGTCGCATCGCCCGTCGTCCTCGGGCCGACCGGGTTGCAGCGGCTGGCCCACGTCGACGGCGAGCTTGCCGTGGCGCGGGCGGCAGGCGCGATGGGATCGATCTACGTCGCGGCGACGGCGTCGAGCTACACCATCGAGCAGATCGCCGCCGTGTCGGGAGGCCCGCTGTGGTTCCAGCTCTACCTGTGGAGCTCGCGAGAGGTCCTGGCCGGGCTCGTCGAACGTGCGCGCGCCGCCGGCTGCCTGGCCCTGTGCCTCACGATCGATGTCCCGGTGCTCGGCCGTCGTGAGCGTGACCTTCGCAACGGTATGTCCGTCCCACCTCGGGTCGGGCTGAGGAACGCCCTCAACGCCGTGCGAAGGCCGCGCTGGCTCTACGGCATCGCGCAGGGCGACGACCTCACCTACGTCAATCTTCGCGACGCGCTCGGCACGGATGGCCATGGGCTGTCGCTGATGGAGTACATGGACACCCGCCTGACGAACCCCGCGGCCACGTGGGAGGAGCTCGCGTGGCTGCGATCCCTCTGGGACGGGCCGCTCGTCGTCAAGGGAATCACGAGCGTCGCCGACGCGAGGCGCGCGGTGGAAGCCGGCAGCGACGGCATCGTCGTCTCCAACCACGGTGGCCGGCAGCTCGACGGGGCACCGGCGACGATCGAGCGCCTTCCCCAGATCGTCGCGGCCGTCGGCGATCGCGTCGAGGTCTTCCTCGACGGCGGTGTGCGTCGGGGGACGGACGTGCTGAAGGCGATCGCGATGGGCGCGCGGGCGTGCCTCGTCGGGCGTCCCTACTGGTACGGCTTGGCGGCCGGCGGCGAGCTGGGTGTGCGGCGGTGCCTCGAGATCTACAACGCGGAGCTGGAGCGAGCGCTGGCCCTGGTCGGTCGACCCACGCTCGGTGACCTGTCGCCCGACGTCGTTCGCATGCCGGCCGGGTGGGCCGTCGAATAGCCCCGCCCCCACTCAGGTCACGCGGAAGCTTGGGCGACGAGCAGCTCCTCGGTGTGCAGCTCGGCCCAACGCGAGAGCGAGCGCACCGGTTCGAGCAGCGTGGCGCCGAGCTCGGTGAGCCGGTACTCCACCCCCGGGGGCGCGCTGGGAAGACGCCGGCGTTCGACGAGTCCGTTGCGCTCGAGCTTGCGCAGCGTCTGCGTGAGCATCTTCTTGCTGATGCCGCCGATCCGCTCCTGCAGCTCGGCGTAGCGCCGGGGTCCTTCGCCGAGGGCGAACACCACGACGACCGACCACGTGTCGGCGACGAGACTGAGCGTGGTGCGCGCGGGACAGTCGGCGAGAAAGACGTCGTACTCGATGCAGGCAATCATAGGATTGCCGCCCTGCCTTCACCTCAGATGAGCGCCGACAGGTCGTCGGCGATCGCGTGAGCGTCGCGTAGCTCGTCGTCGGCGTGGGTGGTGCGCAGCGCGATCACCGTCGCGCCGGCCGCGCGCCCGGCGAGGATCCCGGCCGGCGCGTCCTCGAGCACGACGCAGCGCGCCGGGTCGGCGCCCAGGCGGCGCGCGGCGATCACGAAGCACGCCGGGTCCGGCTTCCCCCGCTCGAGGCCGTCGGAGGACACGAGCACGCGCGGGATCGGGAGACCGGCCGCGCGCAAACGCGTCTCGGCGAGCGCGGTCGAGCAGGAGGTCACGATCGCGAGCCGGCGATCGCTCGCCATGAGCCGGGCGGCGCCCGGCAGCGCCGACACGCCGGCGGTGTCGTGGACCTCGGCATCCTCGACCGCGGCGGCCTCGGCGTCGTGGTCGGCGTCGGGCGCGAGCAGCCGGACCGTCTCGCGCGAGGGGCGACCCTGCGCGAAACGGCGGACCGCCTCGCCGTCGAGGCGGTGGCGAGCCGCGAACGCGTCCCACGCGCGGCGGACCGGGGCCGCCGAGTCGACGAGCGTGCCGTCGAGGTCGACGAGAAGCGCGTCGGCGCGGGCGAGCACGTCTGCCGGCGTCATGTCGTGAGGACCGGCGCGGTGGAGCGCCGCCGCTGTGGTTCGGCGTTCGGGGCGAGGAGCACGACGAGCAGACCGGCGAGGACGAGGAGGCCGCAGGCCACCCGGAGCGACGTGAGCTGGGCGACGCCGCCGACCAGCGGGGGTCCCGCCAGGAAGCCGAGATAGCCGAGCGAGCTGACGGCGGCGAGAGCCGGCCCGGTCGAGACGCCGGGCTCGTCCGCACCCGCGCGGAACAAGGTCGGAACGATTCCCGCGAGCCCGAGGCCGAGCGCGGCGAACCCGAGGATCGCCGCCGCCGCCGTGCCCGGCGCCAGTCCGGCGGCGAATCCGACCGCGGCGAGCGCGCCGGAGCGCCGGAGGAGGCCGGTCGAGCCCCAGCGCCCCCACAGCCGGTCGGCGATCAGCCGGCCGGCCCCCATACCGATGCAGAACACGGCGAAGGCGATGGCCCCGAGCGCCGCGGTCCCGGCGAGGTCGTCACGCACGAGCTTCGCGCTCCAGTCCGACGCGCCGCCCTCGGCGACCAGGGTGAAGAAGCAGGCCGCGCCCAGCAGCGCCAGCCGGGGAGGCACGCGCCTCAGGCGCAGCGCCGGCGCGTGCGCGTCGGCGTCCTCGTCCCGCCCCAGCAACGGCCCGATCGCGATCAGGCCCGGGATGCCGAAGACGATCGCCGCGGCCGCGAGGTGCGGGAGCGGCGCGACGCCGAGCGCGGCGGCGAGGGCGCCGATACCCGCGCCGGCGAAGCCCCCGAACGAGAACGCGGCGTGCAGCGACGAGAGGATCGGCCGCCGGAGATGGCGCTCGATCGACATCCCCTGGGCGTTCATGACCAGGTCGAGCGAGGAGTTGGCCATGCCGACGACCAGCAGCGCGCCGGCCAGGGCGGGGACGCTGCGGGCCGCCGCCGGCAGCAGGATCGCCGCCATCAGGCCGATCACCGCGAACCCGCAGAACGTCCGGCTCGACCGGCCCGGAAGCAGGCGCCCGACGAGCGGCATCGCGACGACCGCTCCGACCGCCGGGGCGAGCAGGGCCAGTCCGAGAACGCCGGCCGTGGCGCCGACGCGGTCGGACAGCGCCGGGATGCGCGACGCCCAGGACGCGAACAGCGCGCCGTTGGCGAAGAAGACGATCGTGATCGCGGTGCGAGGACTCACGCGCGCAGCACTTCGATCCCGAGCGCGCGGTACGGGGCGAGGGCGTCCTCGTCGACGTCCGCGTCGGTGACGAGCTGCGTGATCGCGCGCATCGGCGCGACCACGACCGGCATCGCGGTGCCGAGCTTGTCGTGGTCGGCGAGCGCAACGACCTCGGCGGCCCCCTCGATCATCGCCGCCTTCACGTGCCGCTCCTCGAGATCCTCGGTGGTGACGCCGATCTCGGGGTGGAGCCCGCAGACGCCGAGGAAGACGATGTCGGCGCGGATCATGCGCAGCGCCTCGATCGCGGTGGCACCGACGGTCACGAGTGCGTTCGGACGCAGCGTTCCGCCGACGACCGTGACCTCGAGCCCGGGGTGGTCGGCCAGCGCCAGCGCGATCGGCGGGCTCGTCGTGATCACGCTCGCGCGCAGGTCGTCGCGCAGCGCGTGGGCCACTTCGAGCGTGGTCGTGCCGCCGTCGAGCACGACGACCTGGCCGTCGCTCACGCATGCGGCGGCGCGCCGCGCGATCGACGCCTTCGCCTCCGGCGCGCGGCGTGCACGGACGGCGAACGGCCGGGCGTCGCCGTGGCGAGGCAGCGCACCGCCGTGGACGCGCCGCAAGAGCCCGGCGTCGTCGAGCTCGCGCAGGTCGCGCCGGATCGTGTCGGGGGAGACCGCGAGCTCGGCGGTCAGGTCCCCGGCGAGGACGCGCCCCTGCGTGCGCAGGCGATCGAGGATCAGGGCGCGCCGCTCGTCGGTCAGCATCTGCGCGAGTCTACACGATCATGCGTGTTTATGCGTGAACGTGCGTAACAACGCACGACCGTTCCAGCTCACCGCCGATCGGGTGCACGCGCCACACGACCGGGTGTTGCCCAGGCCCGGGCGGCTGAAGACACTACGCACGATGTGCAGGAGAACCTGGGCGCGGCGCTGCCGCGCGGTAGCCGGCGCGGCAGCCGCGACGTCGGTCCTCGTCCTGCTGCTGCCGGGGGCCGACGCGCGGGCGAGCGTCATCGAGCGCGGGTACCTCCCGCTCGGCGACGGCACCCAGCTGCACTACACGCTGACCCTGCCGTCGAGCAGCGGCCGGTACCCCGTCGTCCTCAAGTACGACCCGTACTCCGCCGGCGCCTACAGCGACCAGACCTGGAACGCCAGCGGGTACGCGACGCTGGGAGTCAACTTCCGCGGAACGGGCTGCTCGGAGGGCACGTTCCATCCGGTCCGCGCGGACATCTGGGGCGCCGACGGGGCGCAGATCGTCGCCTGGGCCGCGAAGCAGACGTGGTCGGACGGCAACGTCGGGATGATCGGGTACTCGTTCACCGGGACCTCTCAGTTCGCGACCGCCGCCTACTCGGGGTCGGCGCTGAAGGCCATCACTCCCGGGAACGTGTTCCCCGACCTCTACCGGGACATGGTCTGGCCCGGCGGGATCTACAACTCGTGGATCTCGTTGTGGATCGCGGCCCGCAACTACTCCCTGGGAGTGGGGGCGATCCAGCAGGGAGCGACCGACCTCCGCTGCCTGGGTGACCTGGTCGGGCAGGTGGTCCCGAACGAGACGCAGTCGCTCGACACCTCGGTACACCCCAACGGCGACGACGCGTACTGGTCGCGCCAGCCGTCGACGCTGATGAGCAAGGTGCACATCCCGGTCCTCGGCTGCGTCGGCTGGCAGGACACCACCGTCTACAGCCGGGCGTTCTCCGCCTTCCGCGACCAGCTGGACCCGAAGACCACGTGGGTCGTCGGCGGGAACGGAGCGCACACGGACTGCCCGATCTCGCGCACGCGACTGGTGCGGTTCTTCGACCGGTACCTGAGGCACCGCGACGACGGCTGGGAGTCGACGCCGCACGTCGTCGTCGTGCACGAGGTGACCGGCCAACCGGGCGTCCGCGAGAAGCTCGACGACCATGCCGGCGCCTGGCAGACGAGCTTCCAGAGCTGGGCGGACCTCGGCTCCGCGATCCGCCCGCTCTCCCTCTACCTGCGCGCGAACGGCCGGCTCGACCTGAGCTCGCCCGCGGTTCCGGAGGCCGCCGACAGCTACCGGTACCCGACGCCGACGACGAACACGCCGGCCGACTTCGGCGGCAAGAGCGCATGGGCCAATTCGAAGATCCAGGGGGGATCTCGCGTCTACACGACCCCGAAGCTCGCCCAGGACGCTGAGTTCCTCGGCAGCGGCAGCGCCGACCTGTGGGTCGCCTCGACCGCGACCGACACGGACCTGCAGGTCACGCTCAGCGAGGTGCGACCGGACGGCCAGGAGATCTACGTCGAGAACGGCTGGCTCCGGGTGTCGCACCGCCGGCTGGACGGCCAGGCGTCCACCGCGCTGCGGCCCTACCCCACCTACCGCGGCGCCGACGTGGAGCCGCTCGTCCCGGGCAAGCCGGTGCTCGCGCGCCTCGAGATCCTGCCGTTCGACCACGTGTTCCGCGCCGGGTCGGCGATCCGGCTGAGCGTCGACGCACCCGGCGGGTACTTCGCCGTCGTGTCGACGCCGGCGACGAACACGATCTACCACCAGCCGGGAATGGAGTCCAAGATCGCACTCGGCTGGCTGCCCGGCGCGAGGGCCCAGGCACCGCGGCCTGCCTGCGGCACGGTGCTCAACCAGCCGTGCCGGACGAACATCACGCCGCTGCCCGAGGGCGTCCTGACGCTGCCCGCGGTCGGCGGGCGCGCAGCCGCCGTGACGATGCGAATCGGTCGGGTCACCGGCCTGAGCGCGGCACGGCGTGGTCACTCGTTCCGGGTTAGCGTATGGGCCCGAGCCGGCGCGGTCCACGCCGCGCGCCTCGTCCTGCGCGACGCGAAGGGACGGCGGATCGGAACGAGCAAGGCGTTCCGCGTCGGCGCGCAGGCGAGGCGGCTGGTCGTCCGCGTGAGCCGCCGCCTCCGGCCGGGCCGGCGCTACACGCTCTCCGCCTCCGGGCTGGCGACCGACGGCACGCGCGTCCGGGCCAGCGCGCGGCTGCGCGCATGAGTCAGGTGGGGCACGATCGCCGACCCCGGAGTTCGCCACACCTGACCGACCGCCGCTCGCACCCGATCGGGTGGTTGGCGCGGCGCCGCAGGTCAGCGACCGTCGCCGACGAACAGGCCCTGACGCGCGGCGCGCGCCACGACCTCGGCGCGGCTGCGCGCGCCGAGCGCCCGCATCAGCTTGCTCACGCGATCCTTGACGGTGCTCGGGCTCAGGTGCACACGCGCGCCGATCTCGGCGTTGGAGTAGCCCTCGGCGAGCAGCTCGGCGATCGCGAGGTCCTGCTGGTCGAGGCCGAGCTTCTCGGCCGATGCGCGGATCAGCGAGTCCTCGACCCCGCGCAGCACGCGGTCGGTCGCCTCGGGGTCGGCGGGCGTCGCGAGCGTCAGCTCGGCGATTCGGCGGTACAGGTCCATCGCCACGCGCGCCTGGCCCTCGATCAGCGCCAGCCGCTCCGACTTCTCGGCGACCTGCGCCTGGAGCGCCTTGAGCGCGCTGATGTCGCGCGCCACGCCCTGGCGCCCCACGAGCCGCCCCTCGCGGTAGAGGTTGCCGGCGCGGACCTCGAGGTCGACGATCCGGCCGTCGGTGCGGACCGACTGGACCTCGAAGAACGGCGTCGACTCGGTGCCGTCGATGCCGCGTGCGAAGTGGTCGGCCGCGACCGACGCCGACTGCCCTGTCAGGACGGAGGCGAAGTGCCGGCCGAGCAGCTCGCTCGCCTCGTAGCCGAGCAGCGCGAGGCCCGACGAGTTCACGTACGTGAAGCGCCCGTCGAGGTCGAGCGTGTAGATCATGTCGCCGATCCGTTCGACGAGCTCGCGGTAGTCCGGCTCCGAGGCGCCCACGACGCGCTCACGGTAGTCGACTCCGTCGTGCCATCGCTTCAGTCGCGCGCCGCTGCCGCTCCCGCGATGCGGATCGCGTACTCGCCGTAGAGGTTGCGACTTCGTCGTGGCGACCGATCGCAGCCGTTGGGGCATGCCGGAGATCGACTGGGAGATCACGCCCGGCTGGGGCGGCGTGACGCGACTCGCTCGGTTTGCGGGGCGGCGCAAGGCCAAGGAGTGGAACCTGATCGGTCAGCTGTTCGACGCGCAGACGGCCGAGCGGCACGACCTGATCAATCGGATCTGCAGGCCCGAGGATCTCGACGCGGAGGTCGATGCCCTCGTGGACGTCATGGCGGCCAAGAACCCGATCACGGTCCGGCGGTCCAAGTTCGCGCTCAACAAGGGCGCGGATCTCCCACTGTCGGGCGCGATGGCGTTCGAGATCCCGATCAAGCCGTTTGCCAGCAAGGACGGCCGGTTCGCGACGGTGGGCATGGAGGACTTCGCGAGCCGCGACTCGCGCGTCGCGCGCCGAAGGTGTCGGCCACGTTCTGGCAGGACCGGTAGCCGCC
>JAOPZQ010000097.1 GCA_025964075.1 Solirubrobacterales bacterium
CTCGGCGTCAGCACCGACACGCTTCGCCGGTGGGAGAAGGCCGGCCGCGTCCGCTTCGAGCGCCGCGGCACCCAGCGCTTCCTGCGCGCCGCCGACCTGGCGGACCTCGTGCGCGAGCGCGGCGCCGGCGGGCACACGAGCGCCCGGAACCGCCTCGCCGGCGTCGTCGTCGCCGTCGAGAAGGACGGCGTGATGGCGAAGGTGGACCTCGCCTGCGGGCCGTTCCGGATCGTCGCGCTGATGTCCCGGGAGGCCGCGGAGGACCTGGCGCTGAAGCCCGGCGTGCCGGCGACCGCCGTCGTCAAGTCGACGACGGTGATCGTCGAGCGCTGAGGGTGGGCTCCAAGAACGCCGCCCGCCCGCCGCTACGCCGCTGCCGCCCCGAATCGCAGGATCGCCCACGTCCCGAGCTCGAACCGCTCCCGCTCCGCCAGGCCGCTCCGCTCGTACGCCGCCACCACCCGATCGACGACGTTCAGCTTGATGCCGGCGACGACGAGCGTCTCCACGGGTGAGATCAGCTTCCGGGCGACGGTCAGGTGCACCGCGACCGGGGCGTTGGCGAAGATCGTCGGCGCGGCCGGCGGGGGCTGCGCCAGCAGCTCGGCGGTCGCGACCTCGATCGCCACGCCGTTCAGCTCGGCGTTGGCGCGGGCCGCCTCGACCGCGACCGGATCGCGGTCGAGTCCGGTGACCGGCGACCAGCCGAGCTTGGCGGCGGCGATCGCGAGCACTCCCGAGCCGCAGCCGAGGTCGAGGAACGCGCCGCCGGCCTCCAAGCCGAGCATGATCTCGAGGCAGGTCCGCGTGGTCACATGCGTGCCCGTCCCGAACGCGTCGCTCTGGATCAGCGCCACGTCGATGAGGCCCTCCGCAGGCGCCGGCGCCCAGGCGGGCCGGACGACCAGCCGCCCACCGATCACCATCGGCGCGTAGTCGAGCACGCGGCGCTCGCGCCAATCGTCGGGCACCTCGCGCTCCGCGAGGCGGCGGAGTCGCGACCCCGCGATCGCCTCCACCCGCGCGCGCTCCGGCAGGTCGGCGCGCGCCCCGCGCAGCCGGAGCTCGACCGTGCCTTCCTCCGTCGGGACCTCGATCACCCCGTGCGGCGCGAGCAGGAGCACCTCGTCGAGCACCGCTTCCACGTCGGCGGCGTCCACGACGAGCGCGAGCTCGTGCACGCTCACTCGCTCCGCGGCGGCATCGGGGTCACGAGCGCCTGGGCCGTGACGAGCGTCACCCCGCGCTCGGGATCCTTGGTCGTGGCAAGGACGGCGCGGACCTCGAGGTCCTCGCCGAGATCGAAGCGGACGTCGTGCCGGCCGCCGGGCGAGCCGGTCAGGCGCTCCCACGGTCCGCCCTCCGTCAGCGCCCGCTCCGGCGGCTCCGGCGGCAGCGTCCGCAGCGGCACGGGCGCGAGGCTCCGCACCATGATCGCCATCGTGTCCTCGCGCGGCGTCACGTCGATGCGGAACAGCCCGCGGGCGTGCAGCGCCGCGCCGCGGGCGCCCTCGTGGAGCGCGACCTGCGAGGAGACGATCGTGACGCCCGGCCACTGGACGATGAGCGCCGTCCCGGCCATCGGTCAGGAGACAGCGAGCCAGACGAAGTAGCCGGCGACGATCGCGAAGAGGACCGCGTCGAGGCGGTCGAGCGCGCCGCCGTGGGCGCCGAACAGCCGGCCGGAGTCCTTGGTGTCCGCCGCCCGCTTGATCGCCGACTCGAACAGGTCGCCGAGCGGGGCGACCGCGGCGACCGCGACGCCGAGCATCAGCGCGTGCGTTCCCGACAGCCAGTCCTGCCACCAGCCGGCGATCCACACGCCGCCCACCCCGGCGACGAAGCCGAGCACCAGCCCCTCCACCGTCTTGTTCGGCGAGATCGTCGGCGCGAGGGGGCGGCGACCGAACAGGCGACCGCCGAGGTAGGCGCCGGTGTCCCCCACGAACGCGCCGACGAGGACGTCGGTGATGATCGCGGCGCCGTGCGGCATCTCGCGCAGGAGCGCGGCGCAGCCGATCGGGATCACGATCCAGTAGATGCCGAGCAACGTCGTGCCCATCGCGCCGACGGCGTTCCCCTGCGGCGGGCGCATCGCCATCAGCACGAACGTCACCGGCAGCGCCGCGGCGAGCACGAGCAGGACCTGGCGCTCGGTGCCGTAGCGGCCGGCGATGACCACGCCGACGACCGCGAGGAACCCGCCGAGGTCCACCGGCCGGGCCCCGCGGAGCATGCCGTAGAGCTCGTGGAGCATGACGATGCCCGCGATCGCGATCAGGATCGCGAACGTGGCGGGACTCACCCAGATGCCGACGAGCGCGACGATCACCGCCGGGATCGCGACGGCCACGCGGGCGATCAGGTCCGATCCCTGGTTGCGCTGCCTGACCCGCTGGGCCCGGCGGGCGCTCGAGGGCGGCCGCCGGCGCGTCGCGCTCACGGGCTGCCCCTGCCCCCGAAGCGCCGCTGCCGGGCCTCGAACTCGTCGAGCGATTCCTCGAACGCCTCGCGCCCGAAGTCGGGCCACAGCTCGTCGCGGAACACGAGCTCGGCGTACGCGCCCTGCCAGAGCAGGTAGTTGGAGAGGCGGCGCTCGCCGCTCGTGCGGATGATGAGGTCCGGGTCGTGCATGTCCGGGGCATAGAGGCCGGCGCGGAACTCCTCCTCCGTGGTGCCCTGGAAGCCCCGGGCCGCATCGAGGATCTCCGCCCGACCCCCGTAGTTGAAGGCGATGAAGAGCGTCAGGCGGTCCCCGGCGGCCGTCTCGGCCTCCGCCCAGTCCATCTTGTCGCGCAGGACGGACGGGACGCGCCGGTCGTCGCGGCGGCCGAGGAAGCGCATCCGGACGCCCTCCTCCTTGAGCTCGGGCGTCTCCACGTCGAGGCGCTCGCCGAACATCCGCATGAGCCCGGTCACCTCCTCCGCCGAGCGCGTCCAGTTCTCGGTCGAGAACGAGTACACGGTGAGCTCGCGCACGCCCAGGTCGGCGGCGTCGCGCAGCCGCGCCTTGACGTTGTCGGCGCCCGCGCGGTGGCCGTCGAGGACGGGCACGCCGCGGCGCTGGGCCCACCGGCCGTTGCCGTCGGTGATGATGGCAACGTACCGAGCCCGGCCGCCCTGGTCCGGCTCGGAAGCCATCAGACTTCCAGGATCTCGGCTTCCTTGTGCTTGAGCGCCTGCTCGAGCTCGGCGATCTTGCCGTCCGTCAGCTTCTGGAGCTCGCCCTCCGCGCGGTGCTCGTCGTCGGAGCCCGCCTCGCCCGCGTCGCGCAGCTCGCGGAGGTCGTGCATGACGTCGCGCCGGATGTTGCGGATCGCGACGCGCCCGTCCTCGCAGATGTGGCGCACGACTTTGACCATCTCCTTGCGGCGCTCCTCGGTCAGCTCCGGGATCCCCAGGCGGATGAGGTTGCCGTCGTTCGAGGGCGTCAGCCCGAGGTCGGATTCGAGGATCGAGCGCTCGATCGCCTTGATCGAGCTCTTGTCGTAGGGCTGGATCGTGAGGAGCCGCGCCTCCGGCGCCGAGATCGAGGCGAGCTGCTTGAGCGGCGTGTGCGTGCCGTAGTAGTCCACGCTGATGCGGTCGAGGAGCGCGGGGCTCGCCCGCCCGGTGCGCACCGAGTTGAACTCGTGGCGGGTGGCCTCGACCGACCTGGCCATGCGCTCACCCGCGTCCTCCAGCAGCTCCTCGATCATGTCCTCACCAGCGTGCCGACCCGTTCCCCGGAAACTATCCGATCGATGTTCGCGTCGTCTCCCATGTTGAACACGTTGATCGGGAGGCCGTTGTCGGCGCACAGCGTCAGCGCCGTCGTGTCCATGATCCGCAGGCCGCGGCGGACCGCCTCCATGTGCGTGATCTCGGGGATGAACTCGGCGCTCGGGTCCGTGGCCGGGTCGGCCGTGTAGACGCCCTCGACGCCGTTCTTGGCCATCAGGATGATCTCGGCGTGGACCTCGATCGCCCGCAGGGCGGCGGCCGTGTCCGTGGTGAAGAACGGATTCCCCGTGCCCGCAGCGAAGATCACGACACGACCCTTCTCGAGGTGGCGCATGGCGCGACGGCGGATGTAGGGCTCGGCGACCTCGGAGATCGTGATCGCCGACTGCACGCGGGTGTGGACGCCGTCCTTCTCGAGCGCGTCCTGGAGCGCGAGCGCGTTGAGGACGGTCGCGAGCATGCCCATGTAGTCGCCCGTGGCACGGTCCATGCCGTCGGCCGCGCCGCGGAGGCCGCGGTAGATGTTGCCGCCGCCGACGACGACCGCGATCTCGACGCCCCGCTCACGGACCGCGGCGATCGCCGCCGCGACATGCCCGACTCGCTCCGGGTCGATCCCATACTCGAGATCGCCCATCAGGGCCTCGCCCGAGAGCTTTATCAGTACGCGTTGGAAGACCGGCTTGCCGTCGGCCATCGCGGCGGGAGACTACTCCCCCACCGCGAAGCGGCTGAAGCGGCGTATGACGATGTTCTCACCGGTCTTCGCGGAGAGATCGGCGCGGAGCTGCTCGATCGTCTTGCTCTCGTGCTTGGCCTCGTTGACGTGCTTCTGGTTCAGCAGCACGACCTCCTCGAGCCACTTGCGCATGCGCCCCTCGGAGATCTTCTGCTGGACGTTCTCGGGCTTGCCCTCGCCGGCGGCCTGCTCGGCGAAGATGCGCGCCTCGCGCTCGCGCGCCTCGGCGGGGACTTCCTCCTCGGTGACGGCCAGCGTCGTCGGGGAGCCGGCGACGTGGAGCGCGACGTCGTAGGCGAACGCCTGGAACTCGTCGCCACGAGCCACGAAGTCGGTCTCGCAATCGACCTCGACGAGGACGCCGACCTGCTTGTTGGCGTGGATGTAGGAGGCGACGGTGCCCTCAGCGGCCTCGCGGCCTCCGCGCTTCTCCGCCTTGGCGGCACCCTTGACGCGGAGGATGTCGACGGCCTTCTCGGCGTCGCCGCCGGCCTCGACGAGGGCGGCCTTGCACTCCATCATCCCCGCGCCGGTGCGGTCGCGCAGGGCCTTCACGTCCTTGGCGCTGACGCTCACGCCTTCTCCCGTTCGGTCGCGATCTCTGCGGCGGGCTCGGGCTCAGCCGCGAGCTCGGGCTCGGGCTCGGCGGCGGGCGCGGCCTCAACCGCGGGCTCGGGCTCAGCGGCGGCCTCCGCCGCTGCGACCGGCTCGGGCTCCGGCGTCG
>JAOPZQ010000104.1 GCA_025964075.1 Solirubrobacterales bacterium
TCGTAGCCGCCCGCGGCGCTCGCCAGCAGCGCCGCGACCGGCACGACGAGCGCGCCGTGCACCGTGCTCGTCGTGATCGCGACCTGCACGGGCGCCTGGTCGAGGCGGCCGGTGGCGGCCGGGTGCAGCGGCCGGACGTAGACGTCGACCGTCGGGGAGGGGTTGCTCCCCGGCGTCGCGCCCGAGTCCGCGCTCGACGCCGTCGCCACGCGCCCGACTCGCGAGACGACACCACGGGTGATGCTGCCGTCCGCGAGCGTGATGTCGACGCGGTCGCCGGCGCGGATGTCGCCCTGCCGGTTGGCGTCGAGGGACACGACGACCTCGCGCACGGTCGACGTCGCGCGGGCCATGGGTCCGGGCGCCGCAGGCCCGCCGAGCGTCGCCGAGACCGAAGTGATCCGCACCGCGTGGGGCAGGAACACGGCGGCGCCGAGGGCGAGCGCACCCGTCTCGTCGATGCCGAAGTGATGCTGAAGTCGCTCGAGCGCGTACCTGGTCGCCGCCCCGAACTCGTCCGACGTCGGGTCGACCTGCGCCCGCGTCGCGTAGCCGAGCTCGACCAGCGACGCGTTCAGCTGCCGCACGTCGGCGCCGCTCGTACCCTGCGACAGCGCGCGGTAGGCCGGGGTATGGCCGCGGAGCAGGAACACGGGCTTCCCGTCGACGCGATAGAGGACGTGGCCGGGCCGGACGACGGCCCCGGTCCCCGGGAGCCACGTGTACGCGCCGCTCGCCTGGTTGACGACGGCGTAGCTGCCCGAGTAGCCGAGCGTGCCGGCGACCTGCGTCTGCGAGGAGAGCGACCGTTGCTCGACCGTGGCGAGCGACGTCGCCACGGTGTTGCCGCTCGTCGAGTCGTGCGCCTTCGAGCGGAACGGCCGCGCGACGAGGAGGACCGCGACGGCCACGCACGCGACGGCGAGACCGGCGGCGAGCCAGCGTCGCATCAGTTTCCCCCGACCGAGCCGCCACCGGGACCGTTCGTGCTCAGCGAACTGCCCTTCCCACCGGGCTGGACCGACTGGCAGGCCTTCTGCGCGGCGTCGAACCCCGGCGAGCCCGGGCCGGTCCCCTTCAGCTGGAGCTGAGCGCCGCCGCCCGTGAACTTCGGGTCGGGGAAGTTCGGCACGCCGTGCGTGCGCATGCACTGCGAGTACCGCAGGAACTGCTGCTGCTGGGCGGCGCTGAGGGTCTTGCCCGGGCGGCCGATTGGCGCGTACTTGCGGCACGCCTGGTTGGCGGCGGTGAACTTCGCCGAGCCGGGACCGGCGCCGGCGTTGCCGGGGCCGATCTTCAGCTGGATGCCCCCGCCCTGCTGCTGGGTGGGGTCCGGGAAGTTCGGCAGCCCGTGCGAGCGCATGCACTGCGAGAACTTGATCGCCTGCTGGTACTCCGTGTCCGCGGACGACGACGCCGCGCCGTTCGGGCCCTTCGATGCGCCGCCGCACCCCGTGGCGAGTGCCGCGACGGTGGCGACGAGGGCGACCGCGATTGGCTTCATTCTGGTCATGCCGCAGTTGATACGGAGCGGCGGGTCACGCGGCGGTAACGGACGCTGTTACCTCGCTGTAACCTCGGTGGCGGCAGGCTTCGCGCCGGCCCTCAGATGCGACTGCTGATCGTCGAAGACCACGAGGAGCTGGCGATGACGCTGGCCGCCGGCCTGCGCCGGGAGGGCATGGCGGTCGACGTGGCCCTCGACGGCGAGTCCGGCGTGCGACGAGCGGTGCTCGACGGCTACGACGTGATCGTCCTCGATCGCGACCTGCCCGCGATGCACGGCGACCTGGTGTGCCAGCGGCTGCTCGCCGAGGGCTGCCGGGCGCGGGTGCTGATGCTGACCGCCGCCGGCACGATCGAGGATCGCGTCGACGGCCCCACTCTCGGCGCCGACGACTACCTGCCGAAGCCGTTCGCCTTCGCCGAGCTCGTGGCGCGGATCCGGGCGCTCGCCCGGCGCGCGCAGCCCGCGCTGCCGCCCCTGCTCGCGAAGGGCGATCTCCGGCTCGATCCGGCGCAGCGGGTCGCGCGCCGCGGCGGCCGCCTGCTGGCGCTGACGCCGAAGGAGATCGGCGTCCTCGAGGCCCTGCTCGCCGCCGGCGGCGCCGTCGTCTCCGCCGAGGAGCTGCTCGCCCGCGTCTGGGACGAGCAGGCCGATCCGTTCTCGAATGTCGTCAAGGTGACGATCAGCCGGCTGCGGGCGAAGCTCGGGGACCCGCCGGCGATCGAGACCGTGCCGACCGCGGGGTACCGGATCTGATGCGCGCGCTCGCCCGCCGGTGGCTGCCGCGGCGCACGGTGCGCCTGCGCCTGACCCTGCTCTACGGAGGGCTGTTCCTGGTCGCGGGCGCCGCGCTGCTCGGGATCACGTACGGGCTCGTGGCGCAGCAGACGGCCGGAAGCGTGCTGACCGTCCAAGGCGCGGTCAAGAGCGGCGGCAAGCGCGGTGTCGTGAAGACGACCGTCCGGATCGGCACCGACGTGCCGCCGCCGGACGCGCTGCTGCCGGGGGCCGCGGCGAAGAACGTCCGGTTCGCCGACAAGATCGCCGGCGCGACGCGGGCCCAGCAGCTCCGCTCGCTCCTCACCTGGTCGGCCATCGCGCTGGGCATCATGGCCGTCGTCTCCGTGGCGCTCGGCTGGCTGATGGCCGGGCGGGCGCTCCGACCCCTCCGGACGATGACCGCGGCCGCCCGCCACATCTCGGAGGAGAGCCTCCACGAGCGGCTGGCCCTGACTGGCCCCGACGACGAGTTGAAGGAGCTCGGCGACACGATCGACGGCCTCCTCGCGCGCCTCCAGGGCGCGTTCGAGGCCCAGCGGCGCTTCGTCGCCAACGCGTCGCACGAGCTGCGAACGCCGTTGACGCTCGAGCGGGCGATGATCGAGGTCGCCCTCGCCGACCCGCACGCCGACGCGGAATCGCTGCGCGCGGTCTGCGAGCGCGTGCTCGCGGCCGGCGCCGAGCAGGAGCGCGTGATCGAGGCGCTGCTGACGCTGGCCCGTAGCCAGCGCGGGCTCGAGGAGCGCCAGCCGTTCGACCTCGCCGCCGTCGTCGAGGCGGCGCTCGCGGACCTCGACGTCGAGCCGCGCATCGACGCGACGCTCGGAACCGCGGCGACGACCGGCGACCAGCGTCTCGTCGAGCGACTCGTCGTCAACCTCCTCGACAACGCGGTCCGCCACAACGTGCTCGGCGGGTGGGTGCGCGTGAGCACCGGCGTCGAAGGAGAGCGCGCGATGCTCCGCGTCGAGAACAGCGGTCCGATCGTCGCGCCCGACGAGGTCCGGGGCCTGCTCGAGCCGTTTCGCCGCGCCGCCCCCGAGCGATCGACGCACGGGGACGGCCTCGGCCTCGGCCTCTCGATCGCCGCGGCGATCGCCGTCGCTCACGGCTCGACCCTCGAGGTCCGGGCGCGCCCCGACGGCGGCCTCGACGTCGAGGTGGGGCTGCCCTACGCCGGCACCAGCTCCCTGACCTCGCGCGCCCGCTCGCCCGCCAGCCTCAACAGCCCGTCGAGCTCGCGCGCGATCGCCCGCCCCAAGTCGTCGACGTCGGGCAGCGCCTCGCGGTCGGCGTAGAGGCCGAAGCACCCCCGGCCCGCGAGCGTCGTGAAGCCGATCGAGAGGGCGTGGCGGTCTGCCAGCGGCACGACCGGATAGGCCTCGGCGAGGCGGCAGCCGCGCATGTACAGCGGGATCGGCGGCCCCGGGATGTTCGACACGATGAGGTTGAACGTCCGGGGGCTCGAGACCACCCGCGTGGCGGCGCGCTGGAGGAGCGGCGGCGCGAACCGCAGCGCGTCGAGGACCGTCTCCGCCCCGCGCGGCCCGCCGCCGGTCTTCTGCCGGCGCATCGCCGCGTGGATGGCGAGCAGGCGCTCCGCGGCGTCCGGCTCGTCGCACGGCAGCGACACGAAGATGAACGAGATGCGGTTGCCGAGCTCGTCACCGTCCCCGCGGACGCTGACCGGGACCATCGTCTTCAGCGGCTCCGGCTCGTCCCCGCGCGCGATGAGGAACCGGCGCATCCCCCCGGCGCAGGCGGCCAGGACGACGTCGTTCAGCGAGACGCCGAAGCGCCTCTTGATCGTGCGCAGCTCGTCGAGGTCACGGGCGAGGACGCCGAGATGGCGCAGCGGCGAGATCGGCTCGTTGAGCGCCCGGCTCGGCCGCGCCGGCCGCACGGCCCGAGACAGGGCGACCGCGACGCGCCGGGCGTCGGCCACCGCGCGCACCGGCGCCGACGCGAGGCGGACGGGCAAGCCCGCGAGCGTGATCGCGGCGCGCATCCGATCGCGCGCCCCGCGCGTGACGAGCCCGAGCGCGCCCGGGGGCCGCGAGGGCATCCAGCCGTCGGGCTCCTCGCCGGGCGGCGCCGGCGTGTGGTCGAGGAGAAGGGCGCCGAGCTCGACCGCCGCGAGGCCGTCGACCATGCAGTGGTGGACCTTGCCGACGAGGCCGAGCCGGCCGTCGTCGAGGCCGTCGCACACCCAGAGCTCCCACAGCGGTCGCGAGCGGGAGAGCGGCGTCGAGAGGGCGGTCTCGATCGCCTCCCCCATGGTGCCCGCGTGGCAGTGGATGACGTGGTCGTCGAGGTCGAACTGCTCGGCGTCGACCCACTCGGGGTCGTTCAGGCCCAGCGGCACGGGCGCGAGGCGCTGCCGGTAGCGCGGCGCGCGGCAGAGGCGCTCGCCGACGTGCGCGCGCAGCTCGGCGAACGTCGGTGGCGCGCCGTCCTCGGGAGGATCGAAGCGGGCAGCCCACCCGACGTGCATGTGTGCCGTCGCCGACTCGGCGGTCAGGAACGATGCATCGAGCGCGGACAAGCGCGCACAGGTCATCTCTACCTCCTGGACGAGAAACGAGGTCTCCGTCCTCCCACCCTCAGTGTGGCGGGAATCGGTCGAAAAGCAACCGACGGATGCGAGGTCTTAACGTGCTGCGCCGCGCGACGCTCGGGCCCGGTGCAGCGCGCCGAGCAGCAGCTTGGAGTGCAACGCGCCGATGAGGTCGCGCAGCGGCTCCGCTCCCGACGCGATGATCTCCACCGCCCGGTCCACCGGCACCTCGCCGGCGAGGCGCTCGAGCAGGAACTCGACCTCCTCCTCGACCAGCGGCTGGAGCGCGTCGCGGTAGCGGAGCGTGTCGTAGACGGTGAAGCCGATCGTCTCCTCGTAGCCGCCGGCGCGGAAGCGGACCATCGCCTCGATGATCTGCATGTCGTCCTCGTCGTAGCCGCGGCGATTGGGGCTGAGGATGCCGATCTCCTCGAGGCGGTCGAGCACGGCGCCCGGGAGGTCGTAGCGCTCGCGCACGTCGGCGGCCGAGACGCGCCCGCCCTCCTGCACGGCGATCGCCCGCTCGAGGATGCGGTCCTCGAGCTCGACGAGCGCGCGGGCGCGGTCGGGGTCGTCCCCGAGCACGTCGCGGATCGCCCGCAGCGGCATGAAGCGCTCCTCCTGCAGGCGCTTGATCAGGTGAATCCGCTCGACGAAGTCGGGCGGGTAGTAGGCCATGTTCCGAGACGTGCGCACCGGGTCGGGCAGGAGCCCCTCGCGCAGGTAGTGCTTGATCGTGCCCGCCGAGACGCCCGAGCGCTCGGCGAGCTCGCTCATCTTCAGGAGCCCCGCTGGCGCTGCCGAGCTCATGCCAGGGCGACTCGCTTGGGCGCGCCGAGGATCTCCCGGGCTTCGGCGAGCGTCGCCGGCCGGCGGCCGACCGCCTCCACCATCTGCCGTGCCCTCGCGACGAGATCGCCGTTGGAGCGAGCCATCTCGCCGTCGGGCAGGTAGAAGTTGTCCTCGAGCCCGACGCGGATCGACCCGCCGAGCGTGAGCGCGGCGGCGACGAGCATCCACTGCTCGCGCGAGATGCCGATGACGCCCCAGTGCGAGCCGGCGGGGATGTTGTCGGCCATCGCCGCGAGGTTCCGCGCGGTCGGCGGCACGCCGCCGAGGACGCCCAGCACGCAGTCGACGTGCAGCGGCGTCTTCAGCACGCCCATGTCGACGAGCGGCGCGAGCGACCCGACGTGCCCGAGGTCGAAGCACTCGTGCTCGGGCTTGATGCCGAGCTCGTTCATCGCGGTCAGGAACTCGACGATCTCGTCGAACGGGTTCGCGAAAACCGCCGAGAAGACGAACTGCTTGCGCCGGGCCGAGTACTTCGCGTAGTTCATCGAGCCCATGTTCACCGCCGCGACGTCGGGCCGGAGCTCGCGCAGGTAGGTGATCCGCTTCTCGACGCTGACGCCCATCGCGCCCGTCGAGTAGTTGATGATCACGTCGTCCACCTCGGCGAGGATCGCCTCGGTGATCGCGCGGAAGTCCTCGACCTCGTACGACGGCGTGCCGTCGGGCCGGCGCGCGTGGATGTGGATCATCACCGCCCCCTCGTCGACCGCCCGGCGGGCCTCGGCGCCGTACTCCTCCGGCGTGTAGGGGATCGCCGGGCACTGGTCGCGGTTGGCCAGCGATCCGGAGATCGAGTTGGTGATGACGACGGGGTTCATACGGGCACCACTCCATGTCGTTTCCAGGGCCGCTCGATCCGCTTGCCCGCGGCCATCTCGAGGGCGCGGCAGATCGTCGGCCGCGTCTCGCGCGGATCGATGACGTCGTCGATCATGTCGTTGCGCGCGGCGATGTAGACGTCGATGATCTGGCGGTAGTTCGCGATCAGCTCGGCCTTCTTCGCGGCCGGGTCCTCGGCCGCCTCGACCTGCTTGCGGAACACGATCTCGACCGCTCCCTCGGCGCCCATCACGCTGATCTCCGCGTTCGGCCAGGCGACGATGAGATCCGGCTCGTACGCGCGCCCGATCATCACGTAGTAGCCGGCGCCGTACGCCTTGCGCAGGACGACGGTGATCTTCGGGACGGTGGCGTTCGCGACCGCGTAGAGCATCTTCGCCCCATGGCGGATGATGCCCGCCTCCTCGACCTTCGTCCCGACCATGAACCCGGGCACGTCCTGCAGGAAGACCAGTGGGATCGCGAACGCGTTGCACAGGTTCACGAACCGCGCGGCCTTGTCGGCGGAGTCGTTGTCGAGGATGCCGCCGAGGTGCTTGGGCTGGTTGGCGACGATCCCCACCGGGCGCCCGCCGAAGCGCGCGAAGCACGTGACGATCGTCTTCGCCCACTGCGGCTTCATGTCGAAGTAGGCGCCGTCGTCGACGATGCGCCGGATCACTTCGTACATGTCGTAGGGCTTGCGGTTCGACTCGGGGATGACGTCGAGGAGCTCCTCGTCGCCGCGGTCGATCGGGTCGGTGCACTCCGCGACGGGTGGCGCCTCCTCGCAGTTGGACGGGAAGAACGACAGGTACTCCTTGATCCGGGCGATGCACTCCTCGTCGCTGTCTACGGCCAGGTCGCCGACGCCCGACTTCCGCGTGTGCACCCGCCAGCCGCCGAGGTCCTCCTGCGTGACGTCCTCGCCGACGGCGGCGCGGACGAGGTGGGGGCCGGCCAGGGCCATCGAACCGCGGCCCTTCACCATCGGCACGAAGTCCGCGAGCCCGGGGATGTACGCGGTGCCGGCCGCGCACGGGCCCATGAGGGCGGCGACCTGCGGGATCACGCCGCTCATCACCACCTCCTCGCGGAACAGGTGACCCGACCCGGCGAACAGCGAGCCGACCGCCTCCTGGATCCGCGCGCCGGCGGAGTCGAGGAGCCAGACGAAGGGGATGCGCTTGGTCAGCGCGAGGTCGCGCAGGCGCGCGACCTTCATCTCGCCGGTCATGCCCATCGAGCCCGCCATCACGGTGAAGTCGTAGGCGCACACGGCGACCATCCGCCCGTCGACCTTGCCGTAGCCGGTGATGACGCCGTCGGCCGGCGCGTCCTTCCCCTCGAGGCCGCGCACCGAGTAGTGGATCCCCGCGTGGAGGCCCATCTCGGTGAACGACCCGGGGTCGAGGAGCAGGTCGAGCCGCTCGCGCGCCGTGAGCTTCTCCTGGTCGTGCTGGCGGGCGATGCGCTCCTCCCCGCCGCCGAGGCGCGCCTGCGCGCGGCGCTCCTCGAGCTCCTCGACCAGCGGCCGCAGGATGCTCGGCGTCGTCATCGTCCGGTCCATCGTGGCTCCCGCTTCTCGAAGAACGCCTGGACGCCCTCCTGGATGTCGTCGGTCGAGAACGCGATCGTGAGCTGCGACTGCAGGTACGCGAGCGCGTCCTCGAGCCCCAGGTCCTGCTGGCGGTACATCGCGTCCTTGCCCAGCCGCATCATCACCGGGGACTTGGCGGCGAGCTTCTGCGCCCACTCGCTGACCGCCGCGTCGAACTCCTCGGCGGGGACGACCCGGTTGACGATCCCCAGCCGCTCCGCCTCCTGCGCCGAGATCTGCTCGCCGAGCAGGAGCAGCTCGTTCACCTTCTTGCGCGGCACGTTCCGGTAGATGAGCGCCATGATCATGAACGGGAAGACGCCGACGTTGATCTCCGGCGTGCCGAACCGCACGCCGTCCTTCGCGACGACGAGGTCGCAGGCGAGGGCGAGCCCGAGCGCCCCGGCGAGGACGTGGCCGCCCGCGGCGCAGAGCACCGGCTTGCCGAGCTCGCCGATCAGCGTGAACAGCGCCGGGAACTTCGCGATTCCCCAATGCTTGTGGACGAGGGGGGCCTCGGCGGCGAAGCCGGCGAGGTTGCCCCCGGCCGAGAAGACCTTCTCGTGCGTGGAGCCGAGGACGACGCAGCGCACGCGCTCGTCGTCCCGCGCCTCGGTGAACGCGCCGACGAGGTCGGCCAGCAGCGCGTCGGAGAGCGCGTTGCGGGTGTCCGGCTGATCGAGCAGGATCGTCGCCACGCCGGAGTCGGCGACGTCGTAGCGCACGGTGTCGTAGGGCAAGCTGGCCTCTGCAGAAAGTAGGAAGTCCTACTTACCACTTTGACGGATCGGGCGACGGGCCGCAAGCGCGGCGACGGACGACCGCCCTCGGGGCCCGCTGGCCGCGCGCTACCCCGGAGGCGTGCCGTCGTGGCGGTCGATCAGCCCGCGGGCGAGCGCCGCGCGCACGAGCTCCACGCGGTTCCCGGCGCCGAGCTTGCGCTGGAGGCGGCCCCGCTGGGCCTCGATCGTGCGCACGCTCAGCGACAGCCGCCCGGCGACCTCCACGTTCGTGTAGCCGAGGGCGACGAGGCGGAGGACCTTCTCCTCCCGCTCGTCGAGGGCGGGACGGCTCGCCACGGGGTTGTCGGTCGCGAGCCGCGCCGCGAGCGTGGTCGAGAGGTAGGGCGCCGGCTCGCCCGTCATCCGGACGGCCTCGAGCACGCCGGAGAGCACGTCCTCGCTGAGCACGTAGGCCGCGGCGCCGGCCTGCAGCACGGCGCTGACCGACGACAGGTCCCGATGCGGGGAGATGACGACCGAGTGAAGCCCGGCGCAGCGATGGTCGGCGCGGGCGAGGGCGTCCTCGACGTCGTCGGACCCCCGCGCGGTGCTGACCACGAGGACGTCGGGCTCGTGCCGCCCGAGAAGCTCCTCGATCGCGTCGAAGGCGCCGGATGCGACGACCGACCAGCCCGGCTCGGCTTCGAGCAAGCGGCGGAGACCTTCCCGCCGGACCTGGTTGTCATCGGCCACGACGATGCGCGTGAGCATCGAAGCCGAACGTACGCCCTCGGCGGTTGGAAGGCAACCATATCTACGCAAATCTGGAGGGACCGAGTGGCATTGCGCCAGCCGAGGGCAGGCTTCCCGACGCGAATCTGACGTTTTTACGGGAGTTTGCGGAAAACCCGTAGTCAATGTGCGGACATAACCTCTTGCCTTTGGAGGTTCCACGAGGTTAGGGTGGCCTTTACCAGGGATCGCCCAATTTGGGTGAAATCGAATAGCCGCAGCGGGCTCGGTCGGCAGGGAACGTTGCACCGGTCTGCGGCGGAAAGGCAGCTATGTCGTCGGTCAATCGACCCCTACCGACACGTGGCCGCATGCAGGTGACAACGGGACGCCCGTCGGAGCAGAAGGCTTCGCTAGCGGGTCAGTCCACCCTGCACTCGGCACGCCTCCGAGAGGCCTATGCGCGCCATCGCGGGCTGGTGTATGCAGTCGCGCTTCGCGTGGTGCGCAATCCGCATGATGCGGAGGATGTGGTGCACGACGTCTTCGTGAAGCTCCTCACGCAGCGCCACCGGTGCGAGCCCACCTCGGCGACGTTCCCGGCCTGGCTGGCATGCGTCGCGCGGAACCAGGCGCTCGACCACGTGCGCGGGACGAGCCGCCGGCGCTGCGAGCCGATCCACGAGGGGTCCGCCGTTAACCACGACCGTGAGCGCGACGAGCGCCTCGGCGCCGCGATCGCGCGCCTCCCCCCCGACCAGCGCGAGGTCGTCGTCCTGCGCCACGTCGCGGGGCTGAACCCGGTCGAGATCGCCGGCCGGCTGGTCCGCACGCCGGCCTCGGTGCATGGGCTCCTGCATCGTGGCACGGGCGCCCTGCGCGCCCAGCTGCTCGCCGACCACCTCGAGCCGTCGATCGCCGCCGCCTAGCGATGCACCGGAATGCAGTCATTGATGATCCCCACAAGACCTACCCGAAAGTAGAGACATGGGCAGCTTTACGGAAGTATTGGACCCCCCCCGTCGTTCCCCCGGCATGCTGGCGCAACAGACAACCCATCCGCCCAGGACGAGCACGATGAAGCGTCTGATCGTGGTCGCCGACAACTCGCTCATCGTCGAGACGATTCGGCTGTCACTGCGCCAGAGCGGGGGCTTCCACGTCCTCGGCTATGTCGACGCGCGGGCGACGTCCGCGCGCACTGTCATCGACGCGCACCCGGACGTGGTGCTCATCGACGACATGCAGCACTCCGACCAGGCCGTCACCTTCCTCCGGGAGATCCGGGCCGAGGACGAACGCGTGTCGCTGATCCTCCTCACGGTGAGGATGGACGCCGACTGGCTGCAGGAGGCGTTCTCCGCGGGGGCTTCGAGCGCGATCTCGAAGTCCATCCATCCGGTCGCGCTCGCGACGCTGCTGCGGGAGACCGTGGCCGGGAACGTCATGCACCTGTTCTCGCACAAGCGCCGGGACAAGCGCACGACACTCGCGGAATGCCCGCTGACGGCGCGTGAGCTCGAGATCCTCCGCCACGTCTCCGGCGGGACGACGAACAGCGAGATCGCCCGGAAGCTGTGGGTGACCGAGCAGACGGTCAAGTTCCATCTCTCGAACACCTACCGGAAGCTCGGCGTCGCGAACCGGACCGAAGCGGCCCACCACGCGCACGTCAACGGCTTCCTGGAACCCGCGGAGTCGGCAAGCCTCATCTAACGTCCCGGCGAGGACGTCCAGTATTTCGACGCGGCGGGTCAAGCGCCGCCGCGTCTGCGTTTACGCTTTCCAGAGGGGAGTACCGAAGCAGGCAGTCCCCGACCGCCGGCACTCGTGCCGGCAACCCGGGCGGTCGGCCCTGAGGACGCGCCCTGGCGTCCTCCGATGCCGACCGCCCCCCAGGGGGCTCGGAGACGAACGTGGGCGCGTCGGCTAGCGCGGTGTGCGGGGAGGCGGATCGGCTAGCGCGGGGAGAACTCGTGCACGGCCGCGGCGACACGGGCGATCTCGCGATCGTCCATCGCCGGGTGCATGGGAAGCGAGCAGATGCGGCGCGCGCGCTCCTCGACCGCGGGAAGCGCGGCCGCGGTCAGGCCGGCCGGGGCGTAGGCCGCGGTCCGGTGGATCGGGACCGGGTAGTGGACGGCGGTCGCGATGCCGTAGGCGCCGAGGTGCTCGCGCAGCGCGTCGCGCGCGTGGGACTCGACGACGAAGTGGTGAAAGACGTGATCGCCGCCCGGGCCGGCGGGGGCGGGCGA
>JAOPZQ010000108.1 GCA_025964075.1 Solirubrobacterales bacterium
CGGAGCGTGGTCGGTGCCCGTCGCCGCCGCGACGGAGGCGGGCGCAGCGGCCGTCTGCCACGCGGCGGGCGCCGCGTTCGCGACGCCGCGGACGGGCTACGAGAACCAGCTCGTGCACGGCGCCGCCGCGGGCGCGCCCGTGTGGCTCGCCGACGTCCGCGCCGGCGCCGGCTGGCAGGCGCTCGACGCTCGCTAAGCCCGGGCCTCGAACGGCAGCCGGTCGTCGAGCTGCGTCGCCTCGAAGACCTTCTGCAGGCGGCGCGAGCCGGGCCGGATCACGAGCTCCCGGCCGGCCGCCTCGCACCGCTCGTTGAAGAGGACCAGCGAGCGCAGGCCGGTCGAGTCGATCGACGCCAGCTCGGCGAGGTCGACGACGATCTTCTGCGACGCCGAATTCAGGGCGCGGTTCAGCTCCGCGTCGAAATCGGCGACCGTGGCCAGGTCGAGCTCGCCGTAGACGTGGATGAGATATGTCCCTCGCCGCCGTCGGACGGCGCACCACAGGGCGCTGTAACGGCGCTGGGCCTCTCGGTGATCGGCGGACATCACTCATCGGTTACCCGACGATCGCCCGACGAACCCTCTCTCAGGCGGCGTGGGCGAGCGCGCCCGGAAACGCCAGGACGAGGTCCGCCAGCCGCTCCGGGCACTCGATCTGCGGGCAGTGCCCGCAGTCGTCGATCACCTCGAGCCGGGAGCCGGCGACGGCCTCGAGCACGCGCTCGGCGCCGGCCGGGAACACCAGGCGATCCTTCTCGCCCCACACGAGGAGCACCGGACAGGCGACGCGCTCGAGATCGAACGGGTCGTGGAGCTCGGCGACGATCCGGTGGGCGAGCGAGACGACGCGCGCCACGGCCGCCCGGTCGGGGTGGTGCGAGCAGAAGAGGTCGAGCACGCGGCGGTCGATGCGTCCCGGGTGGGCGAAGGCGAACCGCCCGTAAGTGAGGCCCAGGGCCTCGCGCACGACGGGACGCGGCACGGGGAAGGGAAGCGCGAGGAGCGTGCGGAGCACGGGATCGCGCTCGACGATCGTCACCCAGCGGCTCATCGCCAGGCCGGCGGGCGCGACCGCCACGAGCCCGCCCAGCCGCTCGCGCTCGCGCTCGGCGAGCCGCAGGCCGACGGAGCCGCCGAGCGAGTTGCCGACGACCAGGGCCTCCCGAGCGCCCGTCTCGGCGAGCGCGTGACGGAGGAGGGCGTCCGCGAACGCGTCGAGCTGAGAGAGGATCGGGTCCCTCGTCAGCGGGTCCGCGGTGCCGAACCCCGGGAGGTCGACCGCGAGCGCGCGCCGGCCGGAGCGGCCGAGCGTCGCCAGCAGGTGGCGCCACGTGTCGGCCGAGTCGGCGAAGCCGTGGAGCAGGAGCAGCGGCGGCCCCGAGCCCTCGAGCTCGAGCGCGCGAGTCTCGTAGCCCGCGAGCGTCAGGCGATGCTCGACCAGCGGCTCCATCTACTTCTTTTATCGGCAGTTGCGGACGAAGGCTTCAGGCCCGGCCGTAGACCGGGATCCAGGCGCCCGTCGTGGGCTTCGAGTCCTCCGAGCACAGGAACGCGATCACGCCGGCGATCTCGGCCGGGGTGACCCAGCGGTCGTAGTTGGCGTCGGGCATCGCCGCCCGGTTGGCCGGCGTGTCGATCACGCTGGGCAGGATCCCGTTCGCGCGCACGCCGTCGTCGCGGTACTCGACGTCCAGCGCCTTCACGAACGCCAGCACCGCCGCCTTCGACGCGATGTAGCCGGCGGCGCCGGGGAAGGGCTGGAGCGCGGCCCGGGTTCCCACGCAGACGATCGCGCCGCCGCCCGCGGCGATCAGGCGGGGCAGCGCCGCCTGCGTGACGAGGTAGGTCGGCCTGAGGTTGAGGCGGAACTGGGCCTCGAAGCGCTCGACGTCGACCTCGTGCACCTTGCCGGGCGCGTCGAACCCGCCGACCAGGTTGATCACGGCGCGCAGGTCGGCCCCGGCGCGCAGGACGACGTCGGCGACCGCCTCGGCGTCGAAGAGGTCCGCCTCGACCAGTTCGAGGTTCGCGCGCGCGGTCATCCGATCCCGCTCGCGGGGCACGATCCAGGGCACGACGACCCGCCAGCCGTCCTCGAGGAGGCGCTCGACGACCGCCTGACCGAGGCCTCCGGTTCCGCCCGTCACGATCGCCGATGGCCGTTGCATGCAGGGGATTGTCCCCCAAGAACCGTCCGGTGTGCGCTCTACCGTCCGTTTTCGCTATGGACGTTCGCGATTGGCAGGAAGGTCTGGAGGTCGACGACGTGCTGCTCGTGCGCTCGGTCGAGGCGCGCGCCGAGCGCGACGGCGGCGACTGCCTGCGGCTCCAGCTCGGCGATCGCACCGGCACCGTGTCCGCGATGCTCCGGGACGTCGACGACGAGCTGCGCGAGCTCTGCGCCGCGGGCCGGATCCTCCGCGTGCGCGGACGCCACGAGGTCCACCCGCGCCATGGCCGCCAGCTCCGCCTGACCGCGCTGCGCGCCGCCGACGACGACGAGTACGCGCTCGACGACCTGCTCGACGGCCCGCCGCGCTCGGCCGAGCAGATGGAGTCGGACCTCCGGGAGCTCCTCGTCACCGTGCAGAACCCCTGGCTGCGCCAGCTCCTCGACGTCGTCTTCGGCGAGGGCTCCGAGCTCTGGCGCATCTACCGCCGGGCGCCCGCGGCCAAGTACTACCACCAGGCCTACCGGCACGGGCTCCTCGAGCACTGCCTGACCGTCGCCCAGGCGGTCGGCCTCGTGTCGGCGACCTTCCCCGGCGTCGACCGCGACGTCGCGGTCACCGGCGCGCTCCTCCACGACATCGGCAAGCTCGAGGCCTACACGACCGATCCCCGGGCGATCGACCTCACCGACGCCGGCCGGCTCCAGGGCGAGATCCCCCTCGGCTACTACCGCGTGCGCCGGGCGATCGAGGACCTGCCGGGCTTCCCGGAGCCGCTCGCCCAGGCCGTGCTCCACATCATCCTGTCCCACCACGGCGCGCTCGAGCACGGCTCCCCGGTCGTCCCCTGCACCCGGGAGGCGACGCTCGTCCACATGATCGACAACCTCGGCGGCAAGCTCGGCTCGTTCGACCGGATCGAGAAGGAGCTGCCGGCCGGCGCCGCCTGGTCGAGCTTCGACAAGGCGATCGGCGGCGGCGCGTACTTCGCCGCGCGGGCCGAGCCGGCGACGGACGCCGCGGCGGCTTAGCCCCGCTTCGCTCCTGCACGCGGCCGCTTCGCCCCGCATGCGGGCGGGACTTTTGTCCCACACCCCCCGCGTTTTCGGACGTTCGGCGGATGGAGCCCGCTCAGTGGGCTCGTTCCGCCGAACGGGCGAAACGTAGGCCGGCTTGGTGGGTTGTGCCCGCCGCCGCGGCCGGCTCCTCCGCCTCGTGGCGTCGTTGTTCGCGGCGGCGCCACGCCACGCGCTCTCGCCGCTTCGCGCCAAATCCGCGCAAAGAGCGAAGCGCAAGAAGCGCATCCGGGGCGCGGCTCGGCACCGTCCGACTATGCTCGCCAGCAATGGCCAAGGACACCGAGAAGCTGATCCGCCAGCTCTCGCTCATCTCCTATCTCATGGCCGAGCGACGGCCCGTGACCGCGCCCGAGATCCGGCGCGACGTCGAGGGCTACGCGAACATGAACGAGGACGCGTTCGCGCGGCGCTTCTACGCCGATCGGGCCGAGCTCGAGGCGCTGGGCATCCAGCTCACGGTGGAGAAGCCCGCCGACGGCGTCGCCGAGCAGGAGAACTACTCGCTGCCGCCGGAGAACTTCTTCCTGCCGGCGATCGAGTTCACGGACGCCGAGCACGCGGCGCTCCAGACCGCGCTGTCGCTCCTCGACGGCGAGTTCGCCTACGCCGAGCCGCTGCGGCTCGCCCTCCAGCAGATCGCCTGGGGCCGCGCGAACCCGCTGCACGCGCCCCAGCAGCGCTCGGTGGCGCTGGGGATCACCGCGTCGGCCGGGGGCCACGACCTCTCGCAGCGCCTGGCGAAGATCGAGACCGCGATCTTCCGCCGCAAGACGATCACGTTCGACTACTACACGATGGAGCGCGACTCCGAGGAGGCGCGCAAGGTCGATCCCTACCAGCTGCTCTACCAGGGCGGCCAGTTCTACCTCGTCGGCCGCGCGCACGAGCGGCGGGCGATCCGCGTGTTCCGCCTCTCGCGCATCCAGGGCAAGGTCGCCTACGCGACGAAGGCCGAGCACGACTTCCAGCGCCCCTCCGAGTTCGACCCCCGCGTCTACGCCAACCGGATCGGCTGGCAGTTCGGCGACGCGGAGGGCGAGGCGGAGATCTGGATCGCGCAGCGGATCGCGTGGCAGATCGAGCGCCACTTCGGCCGGTACGGCACGCTCAGGCCGGCCGGGGAGAACGGCAGCGCCGGTCACCGCGTCTTCGTCACCGAGTACGCCAACGCCCGCCAGCTCGTGGCCTGGGTCCTCGGCCTCGGCGAGCACGCCCGGATCCTCGGGCCGCCCGAGCTCGTCGCCGAGTA
>JAOPZQ010000110.1 GCA_025964075.1 Solirubrobacterales bacterium
ACGCCCGCCAGTTCGTCGCCGCGGCCCGACGCTACGTCGCGCGCCGCGCGAGCGCCGGCGCCGCCGTCGTCCTGCGGGTCCGCGGCGGGGAGACGACGATCGCGTTCGCGCCGACGGCCGCGCTGGCACGGCGCGTGGCCGGCCGCTAGCGTCCCTGGGCGGCCTCGTAGCTCAGTTGGTCAGAGCAGCGGACTCATAATCCGTCGGACCCAGGTTCGAGTCCTGGCGGGGCCAGTCAGCCCGCGCACGGGCACGGCGAGCCACCCGAGCGTTAGAAGGGAAGCTCCGCGGCGATGTCCGCGAGGCGGGGGGCGATCCGGTCCCGCTCGGAGACGACCAGGTCCAGGTCGGGCCAGTCGATGCCGACGTCGGGGTCGTCGTAGGCGATCCCGGCCTCCGTGACCGCGTCGAAGTAGCTCGAGCACTTGTAGACGACGTCGGCGACGTCCGAGAGGACGCAGAAGCCGTGGGCGAAGCCGACCGGCACGAAGAACTGACGCATCGCCTCGTCGTCGAGCTCGGCGGCCTCCCACTCGCCGAACGTAGGGGAGGCCCGGCGCAGGTCGACCACGACGTCGAGGATCCGGCCGCGCGCGCAGCGGACCAGCTTCGCCTGGCCGGGCGCCGTCTGGAAGTGCATCCCGCGCAGCGTGCCGCGGCGCGAGCGCGAGTGGTTGTCCTGCACGAACTCGACCTCGACGCCCGCATCGGACCACACGTTGCGACGGTAGGTCTCGGCGAAGAAGCCGCGCTCGTCGGCGTGAACCCGGGGAGCGAGGAGGACGGGGCCGTCGAGGCGGGTGGAGACGCGTTCCATGAACTCGGGAAGCCTAAGGGGAAGGAACGCGCGGGCGCGCCGTCGAATCAGGGGTGCGCCCATGAAGCGCACTGACACCACCACCTCCGTCGTCGAGCTTCCCCACGGCCACCAGACGCTGTCGGTCTACATCAAGGCCCGCTTCGACGAGTTCTCCCGTTCCCAGAAGGACGTCGCGCAGTACATCGTCGATCACCTCGACGAGGCGGCCTTCCAGACCGCCGAGGAGCTGGCGCGCCGCGCCAACACGTCGAGCTCGACGGTCGTGCGCTTCTCCCAGGCGCTCGGCTTCGAGGGGTTCCCCGAGCTCCAGCAGGCGGCCCGCGAGGAGTACCGCCGGCGCCGCGGCGAGGAGGACGGTGGCACGCTCAGCGCGGCGCCGCTGTTCAGCCTCGACCACACGGAGTTCGAGGCGGCGCTCGCCGCCGACCACGTGAACGTCGAGGAGACCGCGCGCAAGGTGTCCCGCGGGGACGTCGAGGCGGCGATCGACGCGATCGTCTCCGCCGAGCGCGTCCTCATCGCGGGCGTCGACCAGATGGCGTTCTTCGCCTCGTACTTCCGGCACCTTCTGATGCTGCTCGACCTCCGCGCGGAGACGGTCGCCAGCCCGTCGCAGGAGGCCCTCGGGCGCCTGGCGCGGATCGATGAGCGCACGCTCGTCGTCGGGCTCTCCGCGGGGCGGCCGCATCCGCTGATCACCCGCACGATGAAGCTCGCGCGCCACCGCAAGGCGCCGACGCTGGCGATTGCCGACGCGACGCTCTCGGAGGTCGCGCGGCTCGCACGGATCCGGCTCTACTACTCGTCGAACTCGCCCGCCTACGTGCGCTCGCACGCGGCGCTCCTCGCGCTGATCCAGGCGCTCGCCTACGGCGTCTACGCCCGCGACGCGAACGCGTACGACATGCGCATCAAGGCTTTCCGATTGAAATAGCACCGAGAGTGGGAACGCTCTCGCCATGCGACTTCCTCGTACGCGGGGCGCGATCAGCGGGTTCGTGCTCGTCATCGTCGGCCTCTGGGCGGCGCTCGTCCCGTTCTTCGGCCCGTATCTCGATCTGTCGATCGGCACCGATCGGACGTGGCACTGGACGACAGGGCGGCTGTGGCTCGACGTCCTGCCGGGCGCGCTCGCGGTCATCGCCGGCCTGATGCTGCTCCGCGCCGTGACGCGCGCGAGCGCGGGCCTCGGCGCCGGGATCGCCGTCTGCGCCGGCACGTGGCTGATCGTCGGCCAGAGCGTGTCGTTCCTGTGGAACCACGGCGTCTCCGCCGCCGGGCAGCCGCTGTTCGGCAACGCCCACAAGACGGTCGAGGAGCTCGTCTACTTCTACGGCGTCGGCGCGCTGATCCTGTTCTTCGGCGCGTTCGCGCTCGGCCGCCTGGCGCTGCCCGCCTCGGCCGTGCCGGTCGAGGACGCCGTGGTCGCTCCGCGCCGGCGCCGCTGGCTCGGTCGCCGGCGCCGGGCGGCGGCGGACGACGGCGTCGTCGAGCGGCCCGCTACCGAGAGGCCGGTCGAGCGGCCCCTCGCCGAGGGGCCCGTGGCCGCGCCGGACGAGCCCGTGAGACGGCCCTAACGGCGCGCACAACGGGCGATTGTTGGACCTGGCGGCCCCGGGTGCCGCCGCTAGACTCCGACGCATGCGCGACGAAGCCACTTTCCGGGTCAAAGCCGGCCTCGCGGAGATGCTCAAGGGCGGCGTCATCATGGACGTCGTCACGCCCGACCAGGCGAAGATCGCCGAGGACGCCGGCGCGTCCGCGGTCATGGCGCTCGAGCGGGTGCCCGCCGACATCCGTCGCGACGGCGGGGTCGCCCGGATGTCCGATCCCGAGATGATCAAGGGCATCCAGGAGGCGGTGACGATCCCCGTCATGGCCAAGGCGCGCATCGGCCACGTCGCCGAGGCGCTGGTGCTCGAGGCGCTCGAGGTCGACTACATCGACGAGTCCGAGGTCCTGACGCCCGCCGACGAGGCGAACCACATCGACAAGTGGGCGTTCAAGATCCCGTTCGTCTGCGGGGCCACGAACCTCGGCGAGGCCCTGCGCCGCATCGGCGAGGGCGCGGCGATGATCCGCTCGAAGGGCGAGGCGGGGACCGGCGACATCGTCGAGGCCGTGCGCCACATGCGAATGATCAAGGGCGAGATCCGCCGGCTCGGCTCGCTCGACGAGACCGAGCTCGCGACCGCGGCCAAGGAGCTCCAGGCGCCGCTCGACCTCGTCCGCCGCATCGCCGAGGACGGCGGGCTGCCGGTCGTCCTGTTCTGCGCCGGCGGCATCGCCACGCCGGCCGACGCCGCGCTGATGATGCAGCTCGGCGCCGAGGGCGTGTTCGTCGGCTCGGGGATCTTCAAGTCCGACGACCCCGAGCGCCGTGCGCGGGCGATCGTCGAGGCGACCGTGCATTACCAGGACGCCGAGCGCGTCGCGCAGGCCTCGATGGGCCTCGGCGGTGCGATGCCGTCGCTCGAAGCGCGCAAGCTCGACGAGCAGCAGCTCCTCGCCCAGCGCGGCTGGTAGGCGCGCCGTGACCCCGGTGGTCGGCGTCCTCGCGCTGCAGGGGGACTTCGAGGCGCACTCGCGCGTGCTGCGCGAGCTCGGCGCCGAGCCGCGCGAGGTCCGCGTTCCCGCCGACCTGCTGGGGCTCGACGGCCTGATCGTCCCCGGTGGCGAGTCGACGGTGATGACGCTGGGGATCGAGCGCGAGGGCCTCGCCGGGCCGCTGCGCGACCTCGCCGGCCGCGGAACGCCGATCCTCGGCACCTGCGCGGGGATGATCATGCTCGACCGCGACCACCTCGGCCTGATGGACATCCGCTGCGAGCGGAACGCGTTCGGCCGCCAGGTGCGCTCGTTCGAGGTGGACCTCGACCTCGAGGGAATGGAGGGCGGCCCGGTGCGCGCGGTGTTCATCCGCGCGCCGTGGGTGGCCGAGCACGGCGCGGGCGTGGAGGTGCTCGGGGCGGTCGACGATCATCCGATCGCCGTGCGGGAGGGAAACCTCCTCGCGATCGCCTTCCACCCCGAGCTGACGGGGGACGACCGGCTGCACCGGGCCTTCGTCGACCAGGTGCGAGCCGGCCTTCCCGCCTGAGCGCTAGCGGACTGAGATCTGCTTCGAGACCGTCGTGACGACGGAGCCGCTGGTAGTCACCACTCGCAGCGTCAGGCGCAGGCGCTTCTGGTGCGCCAGCTTGCGGCGAGCCGAGCTCTTCAGCTTGACCCGAAGCGTCGCCGTGCCGGCGGCCGTGAGCTGGGTCCGGCCAGATCCGATCGTCACGTTCGCGCTCCGCGCGAGATGGAGCCGGTGGGCGACGGTCCGCGGAAGGAGCAGCGAGCCCTTGATGCTGCACGCGCGGTCACAGGTCACCTGGGCGGCCACGCCGTGTCCGAGCACGTCGGGCAGGTGCGCGGTCGACTTGACCGCGGTCGCCGACTTGCCGGTCCCGTGGTCCACCGCTGCGATGGGCGCCGGGCCCGGCGGCGGCGCGCTCGCCGGCGCTCCGAAGCCCCAGTCCGGCGTCTGAAAGGCGGCGGTGCCCGTCGGCGCCACGATCATGTGCGACCCCGAGCCGTCGACGTTCATGATGCCGATGCCGTCCGTCGTCTGGACCGCGTCGGGCATCGAATAGGCGATGTGCGTGCCGTCCGGCGAGAACGCCGGGTGGCGGCCCTCGCCTTCGCCCTTGATCCGCACCTGCCCGTTACCGTCGGCGCCGATCACGTAGACGCCGCCGGCGGTGTGGTTGACGGCATCCGAAGCCTCGAAGGTCACCTTGCTCGAATCCGGCGCCCACGAGGGGCTGTTGGGCTGGAAGTCGGTCGACGGGACGAGCTCATGTGGCGCGCCTCCGTCGGCCCCGGCGACGTAGATCACTGGGACGGGCCCGGGGGCGGAGTGTCGGGCGAACGCGAGCGTGCCGTTCGGCGCGGCCGCGACGTTGAAGTCGGCGCCGGTCGTCAGCTGGTGCAGGCCGGTGCCGTCCGTTGCCACCGACCAGATGCCGGAGGAGACGCTTGACGCCGTGTCGAGACGCGAGAAGACGATCCGCCCGTCGGGTGTCCAGCTCGGCGAGAGGTCGTAGGTGCTCGGTCCGTCGCCGGTCACCTGCGTGACTCCCGTCCCGTCGGCGTTCATCAGGTAGACGTTCTGGACCGTGTAGCCCGCGGCGTGCGTCATCAACGAGAACACCAGCCGCTGGCCGTCCGGCGACCAATGCGGCGGGGAGGCGGGCGTCACGGCCGGCGTCAGGGGCCCGATGGCGCCGCTGCCGTCGGCGTTCGCGACGAACACCCGCGACCCGTCGTTCAGATAGGCGATCTTGCCGTTGGCGCCGGGGAACGCGGCCTGGGCCGAGCCGGCGCTCGCAGCGAGCGCCACGGCGGCGAGCGCCAGGGGCGCGACCCGCCTCGCAGCTCGAAGCTGGATGAGATCACGGTTCATGAGGGGCTTCCTTCCGGTGAGTGGTCCGATGAGGTCACGCGGCCGTCCTCGGTGCCGCGCGCCTGCTCGATGGCCGAAGCCAGCTCGAGCCAGCCGCGAAATGGCTGCGGATCGCGCCCACGCCTGTGCAGCGAGCCGGCGATCGGCTCCGCGCCGATCACGAGCTCGAGCACTACGGCTATCTTCGTCCGGTCCATCGCGGCCCGAGTATCTGCGCGGGGCGGGGGCGTTCACACCAGGGAACCCCCCTAGGGTTTGGCGCCGCCGGGGTACCATCGCGTTCGCGGTGACCGGCGAGGCGCAGGGGACAGGGGGCGTGGGGCTCCTCGAGCGCGCGCACGCGCTCGAGGCGGTCGAGGACACCCTCTCCCTCGCCGCAGGCGGGACGGGGCGGCTGCTCCTGATCGAGGGCGCCGCCGGGATCGGCAAGTCCCGCGTGCTCGATGCGGCCCGCGCCCGCGCGTCGGCCGCCGGCTTCCGTGTGCTGGCCGCACGGGGCGGGGAACTGGAGCGGGACTTCTCCTGCGGCGTCGCGCTGCAGCTGTTCGAGCGGCCGGTGCGTGCGCTCGCCCCGCCCGACCGCGAGCGGCTGCTGTCGCGGCTCCCGAGGCCCGTCGCCGCGCTGTTCGGCTCGCCCGCGAGCGTCGACGCGCTCGACGAGGCGGGCGGCTTCGCCCTCCTCCACGGCCTCTTCCTGCTCACGAGCGAGCTCGCGGAACGCGGGCCGCTGGCGCTCGCGATCGACGACGTCCACTGGGCCGACGAGCCGACCGTCCGCTTCCTCCTGTACCTCGTGGCTCGCCTCGGCGACCTTCCCGTCGCGATTCTCACGGCGGGGCGGCCCGCGGGCCACGCTGGGGCCGGCGAGCTCGTCACGCGCCTCGCCGCCGGTGGGGACACGCGCGTCGAGCGCCTCGAGCCACTGGGGACCGCATCGGTCGCCTCCATCGTCCGGGCGGAGCTCGACTACGGCGTTCCGGAGGAGGTCTGCGCGGCGTGCCGAGAGCTCACCGGCGGCAACCCCTTCTACCTGCACGAGCTGTTGCTGACCCTGGTCGCCGACCGCGTCGACGCCGGGTGGCTCACGCCCGACCGTCTGCGCGAGCTCTCGCCGGCGTCGATCGCCCGAGCGGTGCTGCTGCGCGCGGCGCGGCTGCCGGCCGGCGCGGCGGCCAT
>JAOPZQ010000124.1 GCA_025964075.1 Solirubrobacterales bacterium
GGCCGGCAACGCCGCGGTCGCGGCCCTCGTGCAGCGCACCCCCGCCGGCACGTCGCCGACGCCGGCGTCCATCGGCGAGGCGCTCTCCAAGATCAAGGAGAAGGCCGAGAAGAAGACGGTCAACAGCCTCGAGCCGTGGGAGATCTACCGGCTCGTCACCGCGAACACGCCGAAGAAGAAGAACCTCTACAAGGAGCTCCACGCGGCGTGGTCGGCGCTCGAGGCGGCGAAGAAGAAGCTGACCGCGGCGGACGAGGCCGTGGCGAAGGCGAAGGCGGCGCCGGCGCCGGCCGCGAAGCCGGCAAAGCACAAGGGCAGGGCGAAGAAGCCGGTCGACCCGGCCGCTCGGCGCGACGCCGCCGCCACCGGGGTCGAGAAGGCGCAGAAGCGTGTCGACGCCGCGATCGAGGCGATCAAGAAGTTCATCCTCGAGGACAACGACCTGCTGCGGAAGCTCCGGGCGGACGAGCGCTCGCTGAAGAAGAGCCTGACCCGGGCGCGGGCCGCGCTCGCCGCGCTGAAGAAGCGCAAGCACCCCGACGCCGAGAAGGTGAGGGACTCCGAGCAGGCGGTGACCTCGCTCGAGCAGGAGCTGGCGGCGATCCCCAAGCGGCGCGAGGACGCGAATGCCGAGGTCAAGAAGCACATCGCCGCGACGTCGTTCGCGCCGCACGCGATCGAGCGGACGATCCACTCGTTCGACATCGAGGGCGAGACGGTGTCGCTCTCGGACCGCGTCGACTCCTGGGCGACGAAGTTCGAGAACGGCCTCGTCGAGGCGGACCGCGCGGTCAAGACCAAGCTCGACGACGTCCTCGCGGGGACGACGTTGAGCGACTCCAACAAGAAGATCCTTCGGGCCATCTCCGACAACGAGTCGGGCGGGGCGCCCTGGTCCTCGGTCAACACCTACGACCGCGCCGTGCTCACGTGGGGCCTCGTGCAGTGGACCGGCGGCTCGCAGTCCGACCTGACGGCGGCGCTGACCACGATCAAGACCGTGGCGCCCGACGCGTTCGCGGACCGCTTCGAGAAGTACGGCATCGACGTCGTCGACGACCAGCTCGTGATCACCGGCGCCGACGGCTCGACGAAGAAGGGCGACGCCGCGGCGATGGGCATCCTCGAGAGCCCGACCCTGAGCGCCGTGATGTCCCGCGCCGGCCTCGACTCGAAGATCCAGCAGGCCGAGGTCGCCGCGGCCGCGCAGCAGCAGATCACCGGGCCGCTGAGCGACAAGTTCGACGTCGGCAAGGTGAAGCTCCGCTACAACCAGGTGCTCACGTCCGAGTACGTGGTCGGCCTGTTCGCCGACCAGGTCGTGAACTCCGGGAAGGGTGGCACGCAGAAGCGCGTCGCCGCCGCGGTCCGCGCCTACGTCAAGAGCAAGAACCTCGATCCCGAGAAGGTCGCCGAGTGGGCGCCGGACCTCGAGAAGACGCTGATCGCGCTCCTCAGCCCGTTCGCGAACCGCGCCGTGCCGTTCACGAAGCGCGGCTGCAGCAAGACCCCGGGCTCTTACCGACCCTGATGGTCCGCGCAGGCTGCGCGACCTCGGGCAGGCTCGCCGCGGGCCGCCGGCGATGATCGACGAGTTCTCGCGGACGCGGTCTCTTCCCGCTGGTGCTCCGCTCAGTCCCCGTTCGAGCCGCGCACCCGGATGAGGTCGTGGAAGCGCTCGAAGTCCGCCTCCAGCGTCAGCCGGCCCTGCTTGCCGTACTCGAGGGCGACCGCGCGCACGAGGTGACGCATCTCGATGCCCGAGTCCTCGTCGGCGGCCTGGAATGCCGCGCCGAGCGAGCAGTTGCGGATCGCGCCGCCCGAGAGCTTGAACTGCGTCGCGAGGAAGTCGAGATCGACGTCGTCGGCCACCGGCGCCTCGCGCGGGAGCAGGAGGCGCCAGATCCGCCTGCGGTCCTCGGCCTCGGGGAACGGGAAGTCGACGACGAAATCGAGCCGGCGCACGAACGCGTCGTCGATGTTGCGCTTGAAGTTCGTCGCCAGGATGACGGCGCCCGGATAGGCCTCCATTCGCTGCAGCAGGTAGGCGACCTCGATGTTCGCGTAGCGGTCGTGCGAGTCCGAGACCTCGGAGCGCTTCCCGAACAGCGCGTCGGCCTCGTCGAAGAAGAGGATCGCGTTGGACCCGTCGGCGGCGCCGAAGATCCGCTCGAGGTTCTTCTCGGTCTCCCCGATGTACTTGGACACCACCGTCGCGAGGTCGACCCGGAAGAGCTCGAGGCCCAGCTCGGCGCCCAGCACCTGCGCGGCCATCGTCTTGCCCGTGCCCGACTCGCCCGCGAACAGCACCTTCAGCCCCTGCGTGCGCGCGACGGTGCGCTCGTAGCCCCAGTCGGAGAGCACCCGATCGCGGTGGCGCAGGTAGGAGGAGATCGAGCGCAGCAGCTCCTGCTGGCGTTGGGGGAGGACGAGGTCCTCCCAGTGGAAGGCGGGCGGCAGGCTGGCCGCGAGCTCGCCGAGCCGCGAGGAGGACGCGTGGCGCGCGCCGAGGTCGAGGTCCTCGGGTACGGGCCGGTCGCGCTCGTGCGTGCGCGCCGCGATCCGGCTGACCTCGGCGGCGGCGCGGATCTGCTCGACCGAGAGCCGGAACTTCGCCGCCACGTCGCCGGTGTCCGTCGTGCCGGTGAAGCGCTCCCAGGCGACGCGGCGCTCGCCGAACGAGGGGAGCGGGACGTCGACGAGGAGCACGGTGCGGTCGCTCAGCGCGAGCGCGTCGCTGCGGTTGCGCGCGACGAGGAGGGTGCGCTCGGGGCGCTCGTCGATGGCGTTGAGGAGCCGGGCGCGCTCGGGCGGCTTCAGGTCCTCGAGCCCGTCGAGGCAGAGCAGCGCCTCCTCGAGCGCCGCGGCGAGCGCGGCGTCGGCGACCGCATCCGTCTTCTCGAGCTCGCGGACGTCGACGAGCACGAGCGGACGGTTCGCGGCCGCGGCGAGGACCGTCGCCGAGTCCGGGCCGCAGACGACGAGGGGCAGCTTCGTCTCGATCGCGAGGAGGCGCGCGACCTCCTGCACCGCCTGCTGGCGCTCGGCGACGTCGGGCAGCGCGGGCACGCGGCGCAGCGGGATCGCGGCGCCGCTCTCCTCGA
>JAOPZQ010000182.1 GCA_025964075.1 Solirubrobacterales bacterium
GGGAGCGGCCGCCTCGGACTCAGCGGCGGCGGCCTCCGGCGGAGCAGCAGCCTCCGGCGGAGCAGCAGCCTCCGGCGGAGCAGCAGCCTCCGGCGGAGCAGCAGCCTGCTCGGCCGGCGCCTCGGGCCCGGCCTCGAGGGCCGCCTGCGCCTCGGCGGCCTCGGCGATCTCCGCGTCCGTGGCCTCCGAGGACTGCGCCTCGGCCGCCGCGTCGGCTTCCGCCTGGGCGTACAGCAGCTCGCGCTCGACGACCGGCTCGGTGCCGACGTAGCGGCGCTCGCGGACGCGGGCGCGCTTGCCCACGCGGCCGCGCAGGTAGTAGAGCTTCGCCCGCCGGACGTCGCCGCGAGCGGCGATCTCGATGCGCTCGATCTTCGGCGAGTGCACGGGGAACGTGCGCTCGACGCCAACGCCGAACGACTGCTTGCGGACGGTGAAGGTCTCTCGGGCCCCGTGGCCCTGGCGCTTGATCACGACCCCTTCGAACACCTGGGTGCGCCGGCGGTTGCCCTCGATCACCTGGAAGTGGACGCGGAGCCGGTCACCGGCGTCGAAGGCCGGGACGCGGCGCAATTGGGCGCGCTCGATTGTGTCGATGACGGAGCTCATACCGAGAAGGCGCACGGCGAACGGGACGGTCGCGCGCGGCGGACTATGGTAGCCGAAAGGTGTTGGGGACCGGCTAGGTCTCTCCCCGCCGGCGGCTCTCCTCGCGCCGCCAGGCGTCGATTCGCGCGTGGTGGCCCGACAGCAGCACCTCCGGTACGTCCCAGCCGCGGTAGGAGGCGGGCCGCGTGTAGTGCGGGTACTCGGGGCCGCCCTCGAGCGCCTCGCTGAACGACTCCTCGACGACCGAGCGCTCGTCGCCGAGCGCGCCCGGCAGCTTGCGGAGCACCGTGTCGCAGAGCACCATCGCGGCGAGCTCGCCGCCGGCGAGCACGTAGCGGCCGATCGAGATCGCCTCGGTCGCGAAGTGCTCGACGATCCGCTCGTCGAAGCCCTCGTAGCGGCCGCAGAGCAACGTCAGCGCCGGCTCGGCGGCGAGCTCGCGCACGAGCGGCTCGTCGAGCAGTCGCCCGCCTGGCGTGAGCGCGACGACCCGACGCTCCTGCCGGACGTCCACGGGATCGCGGTCGTAGCGGGCGCGGAGCGCGGCCTCGACGACGTCGACCCGGAGCACCATCCCCGCGCCCCCGCCGAACGGCGTGTCGTCGACCTGGCCGCCGGAGAGAGGCGTCGTGGCGCGGTAGTCGACGCACTCGAGGCGGTGCCCGTTCGCGAGCGCGTTGGCGACGTGGCGCTGCTCGCGGAACCAGTCGAACCACCCCGGGAACAGCGTGAAGACGTCGATGTCCATCAGGAGCCGCCGGGCGGAGCGGGGTCATGCGGGCCGCCCGCCGCGGGGTTGTCCGGACCGGGCGGGGCCGCGTCGCCCGAACCGTCGCCCCCACTCTCCCCCAGGAACTCCAGGTCGACGTCGATCCGCCGCGCCGCCACGTCGACCGAGCGCACGGCGTCGCGCACGAGCGGCACGAGGAGCTCGTCCGAGCCGTCCCCACCCACCCGGCGCACCTCCAGGACCTCGCAGGACGGCAGCGGCCGGACTGCGGCGACGACGCCGACCTCCCGCTCTCCGTCCCACACGGCGCAGCCCTCGAGGTCGGCGATCCACCACTCGTCCTCGTCGAGCGCCGGCGCGGGCCCGGGCGCCAGGAGCTCGCGCCCGCGCAGCGCCTCGGCCGAGGCCCGGTCCGAGCAGCCGGCGAGGCGGATGATCGGCCGCTCGTCCGTCCCGGCGCGGCGGACGACCTCGAGCTGGCGCCCGTCGACGAGCACGACCGCCCCCTCGGCCAGCAGCGCGGCGACCGGCGAGACGACGTGGACCGAGCCGTCGAGTCCGTGCGGGCGCCCGACCCGGCCCGCACGCAGATGGCGCGCGTGCTCCGTCATCCCGACCACCCGGCGCTCAGTCGACGATGTCGACGAGCACGCGGCGGTTGGAGTGCGCCGCCGAGGCCTTGACCACGACCCGCAGGGCGTTGGCCGTGCGGCCGCCGCGTCCGATGACCTTGCCGTAGTCGTCGTCGGCCACGGAGAGCTCCAGGACGAGCGTGCCGTCGTCCTCCTCGAACTCCTCGATCTCGACCGCCTCGGGGTCGTCGACGAGCCCGCGGACGAGGAACTCGAGCAGGTCGGCCATCGGCGCGGTCACGGTCTCACCGGGGCCGGCGTCCGACAAGGCGCTACCCCTGGCCGGGCAGGATGCCCTGGGTCTTCAGGAGCTTCCGCACGGTCTCGGAGGGCTGCGCGCCCTTCGAGAGCCACTCGCGCACCCGCGGCTCGTCGAGCACGATCGTCGACGGCTGCGTCTGGGCGTTGTAGTGCCCGACGATCTCGATCACGCGACCGTCGCGCGGCGAGCGCTGGTCGGCGACCACGACGCGCCAGATGGGGTTCTTCTTGCTGCCCACGCGGGTCAGCCGGAGTCGTACTGCCACGGAAGCCTTTCGTTCAGATAGCGGCGTAGAGAGTAGCGGCCCGAGCTACCGCGCCTCTCGCATCAGCGACTGGAGGTCGGGCATCTTCCCCTGTGCCACCGACTTCATGACCTTCTGCATCTGGCCGAACTGCTTGATGAGGCCCTTGACGGCCTGCACGTTCGTGCCGGAGCCGCGGGCGATCCGCAGCCGGCGCGAGCCCTTGATGAGCTCGGGATGGCGCCGCTCCTCGGGGGTCATCGAGAGGATGATCGCTTGCAGGCGGTCGAACTCGCGCTCGTCGACCTTGACGTTCTTGAGCTGCTGGCCGCCGAAGCCCGGGATCATCCCGAGCAGCGACTGCAGCGGCCCGAGCTTCCGGATCTGGCGCATCTGGGAGAGGAAGTCGTCGAGCGTGAACTCGCCCTGGCGGAGCTTGCGCTCCATCTCCTTCGCGTCGTCCTCCTCGACCTCGCGCTCGACCTTCTCGATCAGCGTCAGCACGTCGCCCATGCCGAGGATCCGCTGGGCCATGCGGTCCGGGTGGAAGCGCTCGAACTGGTCGAGCTTCTCGCCGATCGAGGCGTAGAGGATCGGCTTGCCCGTGACCTGCTTGACCGACAGCGCGGCGCCGCCGCGCGCGTCGCCGTCGAGCTTCGTCATGACGACGCCGTCGAAGTTCACGACCTCGGCGAACTGCTCGTCCACGTTGACGGCGTCCTGGCCGGTCATCGCGTCGACGACGAGCAGGACGTCGTGCGGGTTGATCGCCTTGCGGATGTTCGCGAGCTCCGCCATCAGCGCCTCGTCGACGTGAAGGCGGCCGCTGGTGTCGACGATCAGGACGTCCTTGCCCTCGGCCGTCGCGCGGTCGCGCGCCCACTTGGCGATGTCGACGGGGTCGCGGTCGGTGCCCTGCTCGTAGACCTCGGCGCCGGCGCGGTGGCCCATCGTCACGAGCTGCTCGACGGCGGCCGGGCGGTAGACGTCGCACGCGGCGAGCGCCACCGAGGACCCGTGCTCCTCGCGGAGGTGGCGCGCGAGCTTCGCGCACGCGGTCGTCTTGCCCGAGCCCTGGAGACCGGCCATGAGGATCACCGTCGGCGGGCGCGGCGAGAACGTGATCTCCCGCGACTCGCCGCCCATCAGCGCGGTGAGCTCGTCGTTGACGATCCGCACGACCTGCTGGCCCGGGTTCAGCTTGCCGAGGACGTCCGCGCCGAGCGCGCGCTCCTTGACCGCATTCGTGAACGACTTGACCACCTTGAAGTTGACGTCCGCCTCGAGCAGCGCGAGGCGGATCTCGCGCATCGCCGCGTTGACGTCGTCCTCGGTCAGCGTGCCGCGGCTGCGGACGTCGGCGAGGGTGGTCTGGAGCTTCTCGGCGAGGGAGTCGAACATCGACTCCCCAGTCTAGGCGCGCGCCCTAGGACTGAGCGGGGGGCGTCGGCGGAGCGGGCGGCGGCTCGGGCGCCGGCGGCACGCTCCCGGTCGAGAGACCGGGCATGCGCGCGGCCTCGGCGGCCTTCGCGGCCTCGGCCGCGGCCTTCTCCGC
>JAOPZQ010000224.1 GCA_025964075.1 Solirubrobacterales bacterium
CGACGCCGACGCCGACGCCGACGCCGATGCCGACGCCCGCGGTGCCCACCGGGTCGAACCCGAAGGCCGGAGTGCCCACCGTGTCGAAGCCCAAGCTCTCCCACGGCCAAATCGTCTTCAGGATCTCGGGTCGCGGATCGGTGACGCTCCTGTTCCAGCGGGGCGTCGCCGGCCACCGGAAGCAGGGGCTCTGCGTGACCGGCAAGAAGAAGCGCCACGGATGCAGGAAGTACTCGACCAAGGCGAAGGTCGTGCGTACGGCGGCGAAGGCCGGTCGGATCGCCATCCGGCAGCCCACCAAGACGATCCACGGGCACCGGCTGCCGCACGGGCGCTACCGCGCGGTCGTGACTCCCGCCGACGCCGCGGGGCACGCCGGCAAGTCGCAGACCGTCGCCCTCGTCCTGCGTTAGCGGTCGCCGAGCCGCCCGCGGCATCCTCGCGCGGGAGCGAGGATGCCGCTATCGGATCACGCTCCCTCGCGATCGGTCGCTGAGCCTCCCCCACACCGCCTGACCCGCCTGGCCGCCCTCGGCATCACGACAACCGACCACGCCACCCCGGACACCCGACGCTGTGCCGCTGCCCGCGCCGCCGCCGTTAGCCGATCGTCGTGATTGTGGTGCAGATGGCGTAGACGGTGAATTTCAACGGCGCCGCGCTGCTGCCGTTGCTGCCGTTGCCGACGTGGGCGGTCCATGCGGTGTTGCCCGCGTCGGGGTAGGAGTCGTTGACGACGCCGATCCCCGGGTTGTCGAGCTTCACGCCCCCGCCGACCACATGCTGCCCGGAGTCACAGGTGGCGGTCGCGACGTTGGCGGCGCTGCTCGCCGCCGCGGTGCCCGCGGCGGTCTTGTAGGTGGCCTTGTCCACCGCCGCCGAGGCGGCGGCGGGAGTCGCGTTGGTGGCCGACGGGACCTTCGCCGGCGACGACACGTTGACGTCGGCACCCGTCAGGGATCGGTCCCGGACCTTCGAGCCGTTGACCGCGTCGTTCTTGATTTTCGCGGTCACGACGGCGTTGTTCCGTAGCTGCGTGGAGCCAACGCTGTTGGCGGGGAGCGCGGTGGCCGCGTAGGCGCCGCCGCCGAGAGCGACGAAGAGCGCGAGCGTCGCCGTTACGCTGGCGTACGTCGGGCGCGGCCGAAGACCGGGTCGCATGATGACCCTCCTTGTTGAGTCTGCCGAGCGAGTTCGATGCTCGCAACATTCCCGGGGACAGTCGAGGCCGCTCGGCCACACCGCAACGGTCCCGTCGGGACACCGAGACGGTCCCGCGGGACAGCGGCTTCAGGGACGGTGGGACGGGACAATCACGGCCTCATTGGCCCGGGCGCGTTCACCACTCAAGAGGTGCAGCGATGTCCCAACCCAAAGGAGTTGCGCCGTGATCCTTCGCTATGACCGGCTCGGCATCGAAATTCCCGCTGGCGATCCCGATCCCGCCGGCGCGATGGCCGTCCAGGAGCTGATGGGTGGGCGCTTCGGCGAGATGTCGACGCTGATGAACTACACGTTCCAGTCGTTCGGCTTCCGCGGCCGCAGCGAGTTGCGCCCGTTCTATGACCTGATCGCGAACATCGCCGCCGAGGAGTACGGACACATCGAGGCCGTCGGCGCGACGATCACGACGATGCTCACCGGCACCGACGCGCGGCAGGTGATCGAGCAGGGCAACCCGCACCACGTCCTCAAAGCCGGCAAGGGCGTGCTGCCGGTCGACTCGGGCGGCGCGCCGTGGACGGGCGACTACGTGTTCTCCTCCGGTGATCTCGTCGAGGACCTGACGCACAACTTCTTCCTCGAGACCGGCGCGCGCAACGGCAAGCTCAAGGTCTACGAGACCGTCGCGCACCCCGCCGCCCGCGCGCTGACCGGGTACCTGCTCGTGCGCGGCGGCGTCCACCAGGTCGCCTATGCCCGGGCGCTCGAGCTACTCACCGGCGCCGATCTGAGCAAGACGTTCCCGATGCCGAGGATCCCGACCGAGAAGATCCCCGAGTGCCGGCCCCACCTCGAGCGCGGCTCGCACCTGACGCTCTACCGCTTCACGCCCGACGACTACAAGGAGGTCGTCGCCGTGTTCAAGGGCGCTCATCCCGAGACGGGCGAGGAGCTCCGCGTCCAGCACCCGGCGCCCGAGGGCTTCCCCTGGCCGGACGCGCCCGCCCAGGAGGACGTCTTCGCGCCCGACTACGCGCCCGGCGAGATCGCCGAGATCGCCCAGAAGCTGCGCCAGGAGGCGGGTCTCGATTGATTGCGCGCATCGCGCAGCGAGAGCGTGATCGCTCGCCGGGTCTTCACCGCGCGCTGACGGCGGCCGATCCGCAGGTAGGTCGCCATCACCTTCGACGCGTCGCGGCCGCGCCGCCGACGGTCTAAGCCGAGCGGCTGCGCGCGCTCTCGCCGTTCCTCTCGCGGCACACGATCCGCGACCACCTCGAGGCGTTCTTCGAGAAGGTCGGGGTCGGCTCGCGCGGTGAGCTGACCTCCAAGCCGTTCGCCGAGCGCTACCACGGGCGCCAGGAGGCGGCGCTGCACGCCGCCGCGCCGCTCGCGGCGTGACGTCGGGTTCTGCATCGCCTGGTCACTATGCTCGCCTCGCCGCTCATCCGGCGGCGACCACGTGCACTTGAACTCACCCAGCTACGAGGCGGACGCGATCGTCGTCGGTGCCGGCCTGGCCGGGCTGACGGCGACCGCGGAACTGGCCGATGCCGGCAAGACCGTCCTGCTGCTCGATCAGGAGCCGGAGGTGTCGCTCGGCGGCCAGGCGTTCTGGTCGCTGGGCGGCCTGTTCCTCGTCGACTCGCCGGAGCAGCGCCGCGCGCGGATCAAGGACTCCTTCGACCTCGCGTGGCAGGACTGGCTCGGGAGCGCCCAGTTCGATCGCCCCGAGGACGCGTGGCCGCGCAAGTGGGCGCGCGCGTACGTCGAGTTCGCGTCCGGCGAGAAGCGCCGTTGGCTCCACGACATGGGCGTACGGGTGATGCCGTCGCCCGGATGGGCCGAGCGCGGCGGGCACCACGCGACGGGACACGGCAACTCGGTGCCGCGCTTTCACCTGACGTGGGGGACGGGCCCGGGCGTCGTCGAGCCCTTTGCGCGGCGCGTCGCCGCGCACCGCGACGCCGGCAGGGTCATCTACGCGTTCCGCCACCGCGTCGATGCGCTGAGCTCCGGCGGCGGCGCGGTCGACGGGGTCAGCGGCTCGGTCCTCGCGCCGTCGGCGATATCGCGCGGCAGGGACAGCTCACGCGAGGTCGTCGGCGAGTTCAGCGCCCGGGCGCAGGCCGTGCTGATCAGCTCCGGCGGCATCGGGGCGAACTTCGATCTCGTGCGCGAGAGCTGGCCCAAGCGTCTCGGCCCCGCGCCCAAGAACCTGATCTCCGGCGTGCCCGCCCACGTCGACGGACGGATGCTGGGCATCACCCGAGAAGCGGGCGGCGACCTGATCGGCTCCGACCGCATGTGGCACTACGTCGAGGGCATCCGCAACTGGGACCCGATCTGGAGCCATCACGGCATCCGCATCCTTCCCGCCCCGTCGTCGCTGTGGCTGGACGCGACCGGCAACCGGTTGCCGGTCCCGCTGTTCCCGGGATTCGACACGCTCGGCACGCTCGCCCACATCGGAACGACCGGCTACGACTACACCTGGTTCATCCTCACGCGCAAGATCATCGAGAAGGAGTTCGCGCTCTCCGGTTCGGAGCAGAACCCGGACCTCACCGGCAAGAACGTCAGGCTGACGATCCGGCACCGGCTGCTGCCCGGGGTTCCTGCACCGATCCAGAAGTTCATGGACCGCGGGGCGGACTTCGTCGTCGAGCACGACCTGCGCACGCTCGTCCAGCGGATGAACGCGATCACGGACGACCCACTCCTGGACTACGAGGCGGTCGAGCGCGAGATCGTCGCCCGCGACCGCGAGATCGACAACCCGTTCACCAAGGACTCGCAGGTAGCGGCGATCCGCAGTGCGCGCAGGTACATCCCCGACCGGATCCAGCGCGTCGCCAAGCCGCACCGCCTGCTCGACCCGAACGCCGGCCCGCTCATCGCCGTGAAGCTGAACATCCTCACCCGCAAGACCCTCGGCGGCATTCACTGCGACCTCGACGGCGCGGTCCTGCGGCCCGACGGCACCGTGCTCGAGGGCGTCTACGCGGCCGGGGAATGCGCGGGCTTCGGCGGCGGCGGCATGCACGGCTACAACGCCCTCGAAGGCACTTTCCTCGGCGGCTGCCTGTTCAGCGGCCGCGCGGCAGGGCGCGCTATCGCACGGCAGCTCGGATAGCTGCGCCGTCCGGCGCGCGACCGGAGAATAGTATGCCCAGGATTATCATCTACCTCGTCGGACGATCTGTCACGGCGTAAGATCACGCGGCGATGGAAGACAAGGATCTCGGCGCGCTGTTCGCGAGCATCACACGGCGGATCATCGACGCCGAGCGGCCGCTGCTTGCCGAGCACGGGCTTTCCATGTGGGCCTACGTTGCGCTCTCGCACCTGGCGCAGGCCCCCGCCGGGACCCAGCTCGCGCTGGCGCAGGCCATCAATCACGACAAGACTCGTCTCATCGGCCTGCTCGATACGCTCGAAGCCGAGGGCCTGCTCACCCGGACCCCGGATCCCGCCGACCGTCGCGCCCGCATCGTGACGCTGACGACCAAGGGCCGCGCACGCCACGCCGCCGCACGCCGCGCGGTGCGCGGTATGGAGGGCGAGCTGCTCGCCGGTCTCGACGCGGCGCAGCGAGCCACGCTCCGCCGCGCCCTGGCTACGCTGGCCGAAGACGGTCATCGCGAGCCGTCGTAGGCTCGAGCGGATGTCGCGATCGATCGAGGACCGCAACCGCCGCATGCTGCGGACTCGCGATGCGATGGACCACGCGTTCGCGCAGCCGCTCGACGTCACGGCGCTCGCGCGTCTCGCGCACGCCTCGCCGGCGCACTTCAGTCGTCAGTTCCGCGCGACGTTCGGCGAGACCCCGCACCGCTACTTGCAGCGCCGCCGGGTGGAGCGTGCGATGGAGCTGCTGCGCGAGACCGAGCGTCCCGTGACCGAGATCTGCTTCGACGTCGGGTTCAACAGCGTGGGCACGTTCAGTCGGACGTTCCGCGGGATCGTGGACGAGCCGCCGTCGGCCTACCGCGCGCGTTTCGCCGAGGATGGCGCCGCCCTGCGCGTGCCGGCGTGCTGGGCGATGGCGTGGATGCGCCCGGCGGCGTAAACGAGCAGATTCGGAGAAGCGGGCCGCTGCGCCGCGGTCTACCGTGGCGGCCATGCTCAAGCGAATCAGCCACACCTTCATCCATGTTCTCGACCAGGACGAGGCGCTCGACTTCTACGTCGGCAAGCTCGGGATGGTCGTACACACCGATGCCGACATGGGCGTCATGCGCTTCTTGACGGTGAACTTCCCTGACCAGCCCGACGTCGAGCTGGTCCTGATGGTCCCAGGACCGCCCGCTTACGACGATGCGACCGCCGCGGAGCTCCGCCAGCTCGTGACGAAGGGGGCCGCGGGCGGCGGCGTGATCTTCGAGACCGACGACTGCCGCGGTACCTACGAGAGCCTGCGGGAGGCGGGGGTCGAGTTCACGCAGGAGCCGACGAAGCGCTTCTACGGCACCGACTGCGCGCTGCGCGATCCCTTCGGGAACCCGATCCGCTTCACCCAGCCCCCGGACGGGCCGGTGGTCGTGCCGTCGGCCGAGGACCTCCAGGTCCAACCCTGACGACTGGTTCGCCTCGGTGGATCGGGGGACAGGGAAGACTGTTCCGCGGGGCAGGCAGCGGCGAGCGCCCTGGGAGACAAGATGCGGGCCCGCGCTGGCGTGGACAGCGCATGGTCAACGATCCACGGGTGGCGTTTCCGGCCGCCCGGCAAGGAGGCGCATCATGTTCCTCAAGCGACGCCTCACGGCGTTCGTGCCCGTCGTCGCCGCACTGGCGGTGGGCGCTCCAGTCGCCTTTGCGAGTCCGGCGACCGCTCCGGTCTCGGATCCGGTCGTCACCGGGCCCAGCTGCCCGCCCGGGTACAGCGGCCCCACCAATCTTGCCACCGGATGCCCGTACTGGACGATGTCCTACACCGTGCAGTACGCGGGGCGACCGTCGTTCCGATGCCCTGCGTACTTGGGCGTGGGCGGCGCGCCCGCTGGTCCGCCCGGGAGCGTGGTCGACCGATGCGCTGGCGTGACCCCGCCGAAGTAGGCGCTCGCGCAGTCCGTCGACCCACCGGCGCCATCGGTCTCGCCGCCACGGCTCATGCGACGCCCGTGGCGGCGGGGCCGTACTGGTCGTGGCGCCGAACCCACGCTGGCGGCACCGGTAGCGCGTCCTCGTCGCGGCCCTTGGGGCCGCGGTCGAGCCGCTGCTAGGCGCTGTTGAACGCCTCCAGGCCGCGCGCGTGGCACGAGTAGGCGTGATGGACGACGCCGTCCCGGAGCGCGAACGCGCTCAGACCGGCATGCTCCTCACCGTGCGGCGCCAGCGTTCGGCGATCTCGTTGATCGGTGCAGCGTTGAGGTAGTGGAGCTTCTGCCGACCGCGCCGTACGGTCGTGACGAGCGTCGCCGCCTCGAGCACCGCAAGATGCTTCGTCACCGACTGGCGGGCCATGTCGAGCTCGCGCCGGCGGTCAATAGGCAGCCCACCGCCTGCATGTCAAGCGCGTCGATCCAAGCACCCGTTGCACGAGCGCGTCGCCGGCGGATAGTGTGGCCCGACCAGGCCACGCGCGTTTCGGTGGGGCCACACAGTGAGGGGAAGCCGGAATGTCGAATGCGGAGCTCGACCCGTCCCACATCATGCAGGTCGGGATGGGGTTCTGGCCGTCGAAGACCGTGCTGTCAGCCGTGGAGCTGCAGTTGTTCACGCACCTCGGCGCTGAGGCGATGAGCGGCGAGGAGATCGGCGAACGGCTCGGCCTCCACTCGAGAGCGATCTACGACTTTCTCGACACCCTCGTCGCGCTGCGCTTCCTCGAGCGTGACGGTGACGGTCCGGATAGCCGCTATCGCAACACCGCTGAGAGCGCGGCATTCCTGGACAAGGGGAGCCCGACCTACATCGGCGGAATCCTGGAGATGTGCAATGCGCGGCTGTATGGATTCTGGGGCGATCTCACCGAGGCGCTGCAGACCGGGAAGCCCCAGAACGAGATCAAGCACACCGGCAAGCCGATGTTCGACGAGCTCTACAGCGACCCGGCGCGGCTCCAGCAGTTCATGGAGGCGATGCAGGGCATCTCTCTCGGCAACTTCCACGCCGTGGCTGACAAGTTCGACTTCTCGAAGTACAAGACCGTCTGCGACGTCGGCGGCGCCACCGGCCAGCTCAGCCAGATCCTGGCCACGCACCATCCGCATCTTCGGTGCATGAGCTACGACCTCCCGGTCGTCGCGCCGATCGCCGAGAAGTCCATCGCCGCGGCCGGGCTGACCGACCGCGTGGCGGCCGCCGGGGGCGATTTCTTCGCGGATCCCCTGCCGCGGGCGGACGTCATCACGATGGGCATGATCCTGCACGACTGGAACCTGGATCGGAAGATGCACCTGATCAGGTCGGCTTACGACGCCCTCCCCGAAGGCGGTGCGTTCATCGTCATCGAGAACCTGATCGACGACGCTCGGCGCGAGAACGCGTTCGGATTGATGATGTCGCTCAACATGCTGATCGAGTTCGGCGACGCCTTCGACTTCACCGGCAGCGACTTCGCCGAGTGGTGCGGGGAGGCGGGCTTCCGGGACGTCGAGATCCTGCCGCTGACCGGTCCGGCGAGCGCCGGCATCGCCTACAAGTAGCTCGCCCGACACGGGAATCAGACGTGGCCGTCTCGCCACTGAAGCCGCGGCGCGCGGGATCCGGGGCAAGACCGTGTTGGGGAGGGAGCGGGGCCGCCGCCAGCGTCGCCGGTGTCCCCCCGGTCACCTCGACTCTCCAGCGGATCCGGTGTCGCGCGAGGGTGTCGAGGAAGTCGGCCGCGTGAAACGCCGGCGCCGGCGCCAGCGCGCCCGTCGCCGCCTCGTGCTCGGTCAGCGGCGCACCGCCTCGACCGCGAAGGTCCTCCCGCAGGCGACGCTCAGCCTCGGACGTCCGGTGTCGCATTGCTGACTCGGCCACGGCGGCGGCGTGGCGCGCCGCGACGGTGACGATCGACGCGGCCGCAGCGAGCAGGGCCGGGGCCTTGATGCGGCCGAGCTGGCCGAGGTAGGCGTGGACGCCGGTGTTCTCGAGCCCGAACCACGTCTGCAGGAACTTGCCCTGGTCGGTGGTGGTGCCCTTGAAGTCGAACTTGGGGGACTTGACCGCCGTGTTGCCGAGCACCGTCTTGAGAGTCTTGACGTGGGTCGTCTCATGGGAGGAGACGAGATGGGCGAACGCCAGGACGTTGCCGGTCAGGGCGCCGCCGGTCGAGGCCTCCTTGTAGGCGAGTGCGTCGCTGAGGTGGGAGGATGCGCGGCGATGTCGGAGATGTGGGACAGCGTGGCGCCGGGCTGGGAGGCGAATGCCGCGTTCGTCGATGAGCAGCTCGCGCCGGCCACCGAGGCGCTGCTCGATGCCGCGGGAGTCGGCGAGGGTGACGCGGTTTTGGACCTGGGTGCGGGGCCCGGGGGCGCTGGTCTCGCCGCCGCCCAGCGTGTGGGGTCGGGCGGCAGTGTGGTCCTATCCGACGTTGCCGCCGAGATGGTCGCGGTAGCGGCCCGCCGCGCGAGCGCCCTCCCTCAAGTGAGTACCGGGGTGTTCGACCAGAGCGCGATTCCCGTTGCGGATGCCAGCTTTGGCGCGGTCATCTGTCGACACGGCTTGATGTTCGTCGAGGATCCGGTCGGAGCCGTTGCCGAGGCCCGTCGGGTGCTGCGAGCTGGAGGGCGGTATGCGGCGATGACGTGGGATCGCCGCGAGCTGAACCCGTGGCTCGGGTTGCTGCTGGACGCGGTCGGCGATCAATTCGGCGTGCCGTTTCCACCCCCCAACGTTCGGGGTCCCTTCTCGCTCGATAGCGCTGGAGCGCTGTCATCCGTGCTGCAGGATGGTGGGCTCGACGACGTAACCGTTCAGCAGGTGTCGACTCCGATGCGCGCAGCATCGCTGCAGGAGTGGTGGGAGCGGGTGCCCCGGCTCGCGGGTCCGCTCGCGATGGCTCTCGCCGGCATGGACGCCGACGTCCGCGATGCGATCGCCAAGCGCGCACTGCAGGCCGGCTCAGAGGCTGCGGCCCGCGAACACGACGGAATCGTCTTCGCAGGCTCGGTCCTGATCGGGTCGGGCCGCAAAGCACCACACTGACCGTCAACGAGCAACGGCGCCGCATCGCCCACGCCGTGGGAGCAGAGCGGAGCGCGGCGCGTAGCCGAGGTGGGTTGTGTAGAAGGCGCCTGCACGGCTTCTAGAACGCCGCGTCGGTCTCCGCGTGGTGCAGTGCCGCACTCCCGGCCGGGAGTGCGAAGAGTCGCCCTCCTCCCACTGCAGGTCGCGGGCGCCAAGCCGGGTCCGTCCGCGGGGCGCATTCGGGGCAGAGCAGAAGTACGGACGATCGCCTCCCGGCGATGCCGGATTTGACGAAGTGCACCAATGGTCCTACGGCGCCCGCTGCGCGAGCCCGCGGCCGAACGAGACGTTCGAGGCCCCGATCTCGTACATCGACACGAACACGTCGTCGGGTCGCACGTCGGCCGTATCGACCAGGCGCCGGTTCAGGTCGGCCAGCAGCGCCTTCTTGAGCTCGTCCGAGCGGCCCTCGATGAACGCGATCTCGATCATCAGCAGATCGCGCGTGTACGTGAGATCCAGGAACGCGTCGGTGTGGATGAAGTGCTCGTCCTCGTATTCCTGGATCAGCTGAAAGCGGTCCCGCTCCGGGACATCGAGCATGGCGATCAGCGACGCCTGCACGGCGTCGGCGATCGCGCGCTTCTGCTCCGCCCGGTGGCCTTTGCGGATGTGGATCTTGGCGAGTGGCATGCGTTTCCTCCTTGGTGACGGTCAGGTTTGGGGCGGCGATCCTCGTCGGACGACAGTGGGGGCACGGGCTCGACACCTCGGTCAGTCGAACGCCATGCCGGGCGTTGAGCCGCGCCGCGACCTCCGCCGGCGGTCTCTGGGCTCCTGCCGCCGCGGCGATGTCTCGGAAGAACTGCTCGAACCCTCCGGGAGAGACCACGAGCGCATCCTGGCTGGGTTTCCCGCCGTGGCGTGGATGGCCGAGGACAGACATCGGGGTTCCGCTCGCCCGCGAGCGCGCAGCAGGGCTCGTCGACGCGGTGGCCGTCAGACACGCGGCGCGGTCGGGTTGTTCGCGAGTCTCGCCGCGCGGGTCCGCTCGTGGGTCGCGAGCCATGCGTCCTCCCCGCCCAGCTCCGGCGCGATGTCGCCCCGTTCGAGGATGTACTTGGGCGGCACGTCGCGGATGAAGACGGCGATCGTGTCGAGCGGTTGTCGGCTGATGGCGGCGCCGGCGCCGGCGACCTCACGCAGGAGGCGCTGCTTGTCGGCGTCCGAGCGGCCGGCACGGATGTGCCCGGTGATGATGGTGTCCACCGAGGGCTCACCGGCTGTGTAGTTGTCGGCGGCCGCCAGTTCGTTGTAGATCACGTGCACGAGGTCCGGCGGGGCGGCGGTCACGTCGCTGTGGATCCGCGTGATGGCCAGGGCGAGGTCGCCCTTCTGGTTGTCGGTCAGGAAGCCGGCCGGAACGTGGCAGGTATAGAACGGCATCGTGGGTTGTCCTTTCTTGATTGCCGCGGCGCGGACTCGGGCGTCGTCACCTTCGGCGACACCATTTCAGTCGGTGTTGCCCAGGGTGCACACCGCTTGAACCGGTGTCAGCTGTACGATGGATCGGGAATGACCGCCACCGCGGACCAGGCGGGTGACGATCCGGCGTTCGTGCTCGTCGGAGCTCATCCGAGCCTGTACCTCCTCGCCACCCTCGGGCGGCGACACGGAACGCGGGTCGAGCGCATCCCGGACGCCGCCGCGCTCGCTCGGTGGCTCGTCGCCGCCGGCGTCCTCCCGACCGCGCCGCCGGCCAACGACGCGGACCTAATGCACGCCCGCCAACTGCGGGAAGCGATCAACAGCCTGATGCGCTCCGTGATGTCCGGTCGTCCGCTGGGCGGCGAACCGCTCGACACCGTCAACGGGCACGCGGTACGACCCGACGTCCCGCCCCAGCTCAGGGTCGAGGACGCCAGACGATTCGTCACGCCGCCACGCGCAGCAGACGCGCCGCACGCGCTGGCGACCATCGCCCGCGACGCCGTACGCCTACTCGGAGGACCGCAGGCAGCACGGATCAAGGAATGCGAGCACCCCGACTGCTCCCTGCTCTTCGTCGACGAGACGCAGTCCGGCCGACGGCGCTGGTGCTCCATGGACCGATGCGGGAACCTCGTGAAGACCGCCGGCTACCGCGCACGCCGTCGCAACGCGGACTGACCACTCCGGCGAGGCGCGACGACGGCGTCATCGGTAGCTGAACAGGCGTCGGTTTTGCGCGGCATGGGCCCACACGCTCCACCGACAAGCTCGCGCTCTTCTATACGCGACGCTCGAGACCGCGGGGGAGCATCGCCATGGCCGCGTCGGCGACCGACGTCAGGGACGCCTCGTTCCGACCCGCCTTGCCGAGGGCCTCTGCTCCCCGCAACACCGCCAGGAGCAGCGCCGCGAGCTGGCGGGCATCCGCACCCGCCTCGATGTCGCCGTGGCGCTGTGACTGCACGATGCAGCCGGCGAGCAATTCCTCGAGCTCGTCGAAGGTGCGCAACGCGATCTGCGCGACCGCCGGGTCCCGGCCCGACAGCTCGGCGTTCCCGTTGGCCAGCAGGCAGCCGCGACGATCGGCTCCGGCAGAGCCGCGTGCGACCGCATGCACGTGCTGCCCGAGCCGCTCGTACGCACCCGCGTCCGGACCCTCCAGCGCGCGCCGCACGCTGGCGACCAGGCCGGCACAGTGGACCGAGTAGACACGGAGGAAAAGCTGGTGCTTGTCACCGAACGCTCCGTAGATGCTGCCCTTCCCCAGGCCGGTGGCAGCCATGACGTCATCGATGCTCGTCGTGGCGTAGCCGGTCGACCAGAACTGGTCCCGCGCCGCGAGCAGCACATCGTCCTCGTCGAAGGTGCGCGGCCGGGCCATGGTCGACGACGATACCGGTTGTTGACTCATGCGTCCAGAATGCTGTACCGTTCTGGACGCAGCGGTCAATAACGGCCGCGTCGCCCGTCAGGAACCGACATGCAACACGCACTGCAGGACAAGGTGGCGATCGTCACCGGTGGCACGACCGGCATCGGCCTCGCGATCGCGAAGCGCTTCGCCGCCGAGGGAGCCCACGTCTTCGTCACCGGGCGCCGGCAGGCCGAGCTCGACGCCGCCGTCGCTGAGGCGGGCGAGCGGGCTGTCGGGGTCCGCGCCGACTCCTCCCGGCTGGTCGACCTCGATGCGCTCTACGCCCGCGTCGCACGCGAGCACAGCACGATCGACATCGTCGTCGCCAACGCCGGCGGCGGGAACGGAGCTCCGCTGGAAGCCATCACCGAGGAGCAGTTCGACACGACATTCGCCACCAACGTAAAAGGGGTGCTGTTCACCGTGCAGAAGGCCCTGCCCCTGCTCGCCGACAACGCGTCGGTGATCCTCACCGGCTCCACGACGTCCGCCAAGGGACTGCCGAACGCCAGCATCTACGCGGCGACCAAGGCCGCGGTACGGAACTTCGCGCGCAGCTGGATCGTCGAGCTCACCGGCCGGGGCGTTCGCATCAACGTGCTCAGCCCCGGCCCAACGCGAACCCCCGGACTCCTCGGCATGGCGCCGCGCGAGCACGAGCAAGCGCTGCTGGATGGCCTGGCGTCGACCGTACCCCTCGGCCGGATCGCGGAGCCCGACGAGATCGCCAAGGCCGCGGTCTTCCTCGCATCAGACGACTCCAGCTTCGTCAACGGCATCGAGTTCTTCGTCGACGGCGGCCAAGCCCAGATCTGACCGCAGACGAGAGAACATCAATCGCGACCCATGGATCTCGCGGGCGCCATCGCTGCTGATGTCGTGGTCAGCGGTGACTTCCTCGCCCATCACGACGGTCGCCATCCGGTCCGTCCGCCACGCGCGGCTCGTGCCGCTCAGGCGACGAAGGGCACCGTCGATCGCCTCTGCCAGGTGCGCGAACGTCATCCCTCGCAGATCACCGCCCGGCACTTCCCGGAAAACGACAAGCCCTCTGTCGGACTCGAACCGACGACCCCTTCCTTACCATGGAAGTGCTCTACCAGCTGAGCTAAGAGGGCGTGCCGGCTGAGCCTAGCGAGTCAGAGTCGCTCGCGCTGCTCCTCGACCTGCGCCGCGCGCTCGTCGTGGAACGAGGCGGCGCGGCCCTCGCGCACGACGCGCTCCTGCAACTCCTCAGCGCGGCGGGCGTGGTCGGCGGCGGCCTCCCGGTGGGCCTCGATCTGGGGCCCGAGATCGGCCGCCTTGGCGGCGTGGGCATCCGCCTCCTGGCGGTGGCCGTCGACCTGACCAGCCAGCTTCTCGCGGACGATGGCCCGCTGGGCGCGACGCCGGCGCGCCGCGACGTAGGCGAAGTAGCCGACGGCGACCAGGGCGACCACGGCGATGACGATGACGATGGCAAGCATTCGGAGCTCCTTTCCGCTGGCCGGTTCCCGCTGGCCGGCCTACCCGGAGCGCGGGCTCCTCCACCGGGATCAGCGCCGAGCGCCCGCGCCGCGTCCCTTCGGGGTGGGCGAATGGCCCTCCCCGCGGACTGAAATGGGGGGAGGAGGATTCGAACCTCCGTAGGCTGA
>JAOPZQ010000226.1 GCA_025964075.1 Solirubrobacterales bacterium
GGAGCGTCGCCAGCTCGAGACGATGGCCGCGGGCATCAAGGCGACCGCGAGCTGGCACGCGGTCGCGACGATCCAGGCGTGCCGCGAGTGCTGCGGCGGCGTCGGCTACCTGAGCGAGAACCGCTTCGGCGAGCTCCGCAACGACACGGACATCTTCACCACGTTCGAGGGTGACAACACCGTCCTCTTCCAGCTCGTGGCCAAGAGCGTCCTCACCGACTACCAGGATCAGTTCGGCGACCTCAACCCGCTCGGGACCGCCGCGTTCATCGCGAGCCAGGTGGTCGAGACGGTCGCCGAGCGCAGCGGCCTGCGCGAGATCGCCGGGCGCCTGCTCGACGACCTGACGCCGAGCCGCGAGGACGAGGGCGATCTCCTCGACCGTTCGTATCACCTCGCGCTGTTCCACTGGCGCGAGCAGCACATCACCGCGAGCGCCGCGCGGCGGATCAAGCGCGGGATCGACGACGGCCAGGACGCCTTTCACGTGCTCGTCGAGTCCCAGGACCACGTCGTCGCGCTGGCCCGCGCCCACGTCGACCGGCTGATCCTCGAGGCGTTCGCCGCGGCGACCGAGCGCTGCGAGGACGAGGACCTCGCCGCCCTGCTCGGCCGCGTCTGCGACCTCTACGCGCTCGCGACGATCGAGGACGACCGCGCCTGGTTCCAGGAGCACGGCCGTATCTCCTCGACGCGCGCGAAGCTCGTCACGCGGGCGGTGAACCGGCTGTGCGGGGAGCTGCGCGAGCACGCCGAGCTGCTCGTCGACGGCTTCGGCATCCCCGACGGCGTGCTCCGCGCGCCCATCGGGCTGAAGTCAGTGTGAGTGGCCGTGCCCGGCCGGCACGACGCCGGCCGGCAGGCGGGAGGCGAGCGCGCTCGCGAGGCCGGTGGTCAGCGGCAGCGCGGCGACGAGACCGACGCACCCGATGATCGTGGCGATGACGGGCTCCGCGATGTTCTGCGAGTTGAGCGCGTCCGAGAACCCGAGCCCGGTGGACCGCGCCGCGAGGAGCAGCGGGAGGCTGGCGCCGGCGTAGGCGAGCACGAGCGTGTGGATCGTCGCCGACAGGTGGTCGCGACCGACGACGATCGCGCCGCGGTAGAGGCCACGCGTCCCGAGACGCGGGTTCGCGCGACGGAGCGCCATCACGGCGGAGGCCTGCGTCACGCCCGTGTCGGCGAGGACACCGAGCCCGCCGATCACCATCCCGGCGAGGACGACGCCGCGCAGCGAGATCGAGCCGTTCTGGAGCGTGAGCACCGACGCGACGTCGGTCCCGTGCTCGTCGAGGTGCGCGAGCGGCACGAAGATCGCCGCGAGCACGCCGACGAGGAGCAGCGTCGCGGTGATCCCGAGCGCGGCGGCGAGCGTCTGCGCGCCGATCCCGTTCGTGAGGACGAGCGTCACGAACATCACCGCGAGGGAGCCGACGAGCGCGACGAGCAGCGCCGGCTTGCCGTCGAGGAGCGCGGGCACGACGAACGTCGTCAGAAGCAGAATCGACAGCGCGACGCCGACCGCCGCGAGCAGGCCGCGCCAGCGCAGCAGGACGACGGCGAGCGCCGCGAGCACGAGACCCACGAGCAGGATCGAGCCCTGCCGATCGAGGTCGACGAACTGGTAGGGCTCGAAGCCCGGCGGCGCCTTCACGCCCGGCTGGAGCTTCGTCTTGCTCACGCGGATCGTGTCGCCGGCGACCACGCTCGGGACGGTGCGCACGGGTCCGAGCGTGATCGGAACGCTGCGGCCGTCGATCCCCACGATCAGCTTGCGGCAGGTCTGGGGCGTCGGCCCGGGGCACCGTGCGTCGACGGTGCGCTGCACCTTCGCGGCGCGCGTCGCGCCGCCGAACTCCTGTGAGGGGCCACGGTGATGGACGGCGCCGGGCCACAGGACCAGCAAGCCGACGACCGTGAACAGCGCGATCGCGGAGACGAGCGCGATCAGCAGCCGGCCGGCCGCCGTCTGCGCCAGCTGCTCCGCCTCACGCGGGGCCCGACGCGACCGCCGCTCGCGCGCGCGCCGGTCGCTCTCGGCGAAGTACTCGGCCGGGTCGACGAGATCCTCGATCGCCACACCGGGCTGTTCGCGAACGCCGCGGCGGGTCCTGCGCGTGCACGAGCGGTCTCAGCCGCGGCTGAGGACCCACACCGAGAGCTGCTCGCCGAGCAGTCCGGTGGTGGAGAACGAGCTCGTGTGGTACCGGCGCCCCGAGACGCTGACCGCTCCGCGCGCCGGCAGGCTGAGCCCGTTGGCGGGCGGCAGGGAGCTCTCGATCCGGCCGCCCTGGCCGCGGACGATCACGTCGGCGCCGGTGCGCCGGTGCAGCAGGCGCACGAACCCGATGACGTCCTGGATCGACACATGGAGCATGCCGAAGGAGGCCCCGCCCCGGCCGCGCAGCGCGATCGGCTTGGCGCCGACGACGAAGCCCTTGCCGACGCTGACGATCGACCGGCCGGCCTGGACAATCTCGATGTGCGAGATGTGGTTCGCCCGGTAGAGCAGGCTCGTGGCGATGCTCCGCGCGACGCCGAGGCGCCCCGTCTGGAGCGCTGCCATGAGCGCGGCGTTGCGGGCGACGCCGCG
>JAOPZQ010000248.1 GCA_025964075.1 Solirubrobacterales bacterium
TGCCGGAGGTGACGTCGAAGGCGACGAGGCTCAGCGGAACCGCGGCGTCCGCGAGGTCGTCGATCTCGACGTGCCGCTGGACGATCTGGCGCAGGCCCCGCGCGGGGACGAGGTGGTCGCGCTGTCCCGCCATCCCGCCGACCACGGTCCGCAGGCTGAGCGGGAAGGCCTCGGCACGCTCGATCCGGGACCACGCCCGCTCGAGCTCCCGCGCGGTCGCCAGCGTCGGCGGACGGGACGCGACGAAGGCGGCGTTGAGCGCCCCGACCGAGGTTCCCACGAGGGCGTCGGCGGTGATCCCGCGCTCGTAGAGGCCGCGCAGCATGCCGACCTGAAGCGCGCAGAGGCCCGCGCCGCCCGAGACGACGAAGGCGGTGCGCGGGCGGCGAGCCATGGGCGGACTGTTACGTCCCCAGTAGGGCGCCGCCATACCCCTCCGCCGGAGACGGCACTCCGGCGGACCCGAGCGCGGGGTCGGGACAGCCCTACGTGCCCGCCGCCCCCCGTCCGACAGTAGGGGTTAGCCCGACCCGTCGGTCGGGTCCATCGGCGCCAGTCTCCGGTCGAGGGTCCTGTTCACACCGGCGCGAGCACGACAGAGTGCGGAGCATGACGCCCGCCCCTCTCGCAGCCTCCGTCCACGCCGGCGGCGATGAGCAGCCTCGCCGGCTCGTTCTCCTGCGGCGGCACGGCCGCGCACCCGTCCCGGTTCGCGTCGCCCTCGCCGCACGGCAGCCGATCGTGCGCGCGGGCCTCCGTGTCGTTCTCGAGCGCGAGGAGCGGATCACCGTGACCGGCGAGGCGGCGACCGCTGAGGAGGCGCTCGCGCTCGCCGTCCGGATGCGTCGTGGCGTCGTGCTCGTCGACAGCGCCCTACCGGGCCTCGACCGCCTCGAGATGACCCGGCGGATCCGCGCGAAGAGCGGCGTCGCGGTGCTGTTCGTGGACGCCTCGGACGCCGCGCCGGCGGAGCTGGTCCAGGCGGTGCTCCGCTCCCGCCGCGAATACCGCCGGCCGACGGTCACCGAGATCCGGCCTGTCGCGAGGCGCGCGAACCTCCGACTCGTCACGCACGAAGGACGCTGACGTGGAACTCCGGCATCTGAGGTACTTCGTCGCCGTCGCGGAGGAGCTGCACTTCCGCCGCGCGGCCGAGCGGCTCTACGTGGCGCAACCGGCGGTCAGCGAGCAGGTGCGCAAGCTCGAGCAGGAGCTCGGCGTCCGACTGTTCGATCGGACTCAGCGCAGCGTGTCGCTCACGGGCGCCGGCAGGGCGTTGCTCGAGGAGGCCCGCCGCGTCCTGCGCCAGGCCGAGGTCGCGATCGCGGCGGCGCGGACCGCGTACGACCACGCGACCATGCAGCTGCGGATCGGCTACCTGCCGGACTCCCTGCCCGCGGCGCTTCCGCGCGCCCTGCGCCGGCTTTCCGCCTCGGCGCCCCGGGTGCGGGTCGACGTCGAGGCGGGCCCGGCGCTCCGCTTGATCGAAGACCTCCGCGAGCAGCGGCTCGATGCCGTCATCACGAGCCTCCCGGCGCCGACACGCGGGCTCCGAGTGACGCCGCTCGGTCATCAGCGCGCGATCGCCGCGCTGCCCGCCGGGCACCCACAGGCGACCGGAACCGAGATCGTCCTCGAGTGGCTCACGCAAGAGCGACTCGTCGTGCTGCCGCGCGACGCCAACCCGGCGTTCCACAACGCGGTGGTGGCGCTCTGCCACGAGGCGGGCCTCTCGCCCTCGTTCATGGAGGTCGCCGGCGTGGACCTCGCCCTGCTCGCCGTCGCCGCGGGCACCGGGATCGCGCTGCTCCCGGACTCGGTGCGCGAGCGCCACATCGCTCCGGGCATCCGCTTCCTGCCCCTCGACGGAGCCGAGCCGGCGTTCGAGAATGCCGTGCTCACCGATCCGGACGCCGAGAACCTCGCCACGGGGGCGTTCCTGCACGCCCTGGCGCAGACGGCGATCCGCGTGGTCGAGGACACCGACGTCGCCGTCGTCCCCGCCGCGTAGCGGTCGCTCGTCGATGACCGCGCCGCTGTCGGCGCTTGATCGATCTCGCCTCTCGGGTGAGCGCCCTCGCTTGTTGCGCGCGCCCCGCCCGGACGGTTCAGTGCAGGTCCCGACCCTTGCGGGAGCTGCCATGAACCCCGAGAAGCGAATGAGCGCCCGGCGACACGGCGCCGAGCCCGAGGTGTCCGACTTCGAGATGGTCCGCGGCACGCACCGCGCGCTCGCGCTGCTCTCCCGCAAGTGGTCGGTGCAGGTCCTGTACCTGCTCGCGAACGGCACCCGCCGCTACAGCGAGGTGCTGTACGAGGTCGGCGAGATCTCCAAGAAGACGCTCACGCAGACGCTCCGCGCGCTCGAGCGCGATGGCCTCGTCGCCCGGCGCGTGTACCCCGAGGTGCCGCCCCGCGCGGAGTACTCGCTGACGCCCCTGGGATGGAGCCTGACCGGTCCGCTGATGGCGCTCTACGAGTGGGCGGCCGAGAACCTCGACGAGGCCGGCCGAGCGACGCGCCCACGCCTCACCGTCGTGGGGGATGCCTGAGTCGGGCCCCTGCCGTTCGGGTCCGGTCGATAGCGATTGCCTCTCACGCGCCAAGCACGACGACTGGACGCGGCGCCGGCGCCGGGGAACATCATCAGCATGACGAGCAATCGCGCCAGCGCCTACAAGCGCGTCATCCAGACGCTCCGCGACATCGGCCCGGCCAAGCTGTGGCCCGCCGAGGTGGCATGCATCCGCGAGGCCGCCGACGCGCTCCTCTTCTGCGGCGACCTGGCTGCCGACGAGGACGCCAGGGAGGGGCTCGCGTCGGTCATGGCGCTCGGCGACCACCTCGTGGACGCCGAGCGCTGGACACCCGAGCGCGTGCAACGCCTCGTCGACGACGTCTGGTGGTGCGGCCCCCGCGAGGGGCTCCTCGTGCCCATCGCGGCCTGATCGCGCCGCGGCGACTCGTCAGCGGGGCTGGGCGGTCGTCGCCCGGCCCCTGACCGCGGCGGCCCGAGCCCGCGCGGCGCGGACGGCCGCGGTGAGGGTCCTCACGTCGTACGCGCCGCTGTAGCGCCGGCCGTTGATGAAGAAGCTCGGTGTGCCGGCGACCCCGCTCGCGTCGGCGGTGCCGACGTCGTCGGCGACGCGCCCGGCGTACTCGTGACGGCGAAGCTCGTCCCGGAAGCGGTCCACGTCGAGCCCGAGCTCCTCGGCGTAGCGCCCGAGGTCACGCGGCGCGATCGCGTCCTGGTGCTCGAGGAGCTTGTCGTGCATCTCCCAGAACGCGCCCTGGCCGGCGGCGGCCTCGGCGGCCTCGGCCGCCAGCTGGGCATCCGGGTGGACGTCGTTCAGGGGGAGATGACGCCACACGTAGCGGAGCTCGTCGCAGAACGACGACAGCAGCTCGCGCACGACCACCTCGGCCTGGCCGCAGTACGGGCACTCGTAGTCGCCGTACTCGACGAGCGTTACCAGCGCGTCCTCGGCGCCGCGCGTGTGGTCGCGCTCGGAGTCGATGTCCTCGGCCAGGTCCACGATGTCGTCGTCGGTACCCGCGATCTGCCGGGCGCGCAGGGAAGCCGGCAGACGCGCGATCAGGCGGGCCGCGCCCCAGCCGCCCAGCGACGCCACGACCGCGGCGGCGAGCACCCCGAGCTTGGCCTCGTCGAGCTGGCGTCCGTGGAAGGCGAGGCTCGAGATGAGGAGCGACACGGTGAAGCCGATGCCGGCCACCACGCCGCCGGCCGTGATCACCGGCCAGCTCAGCCCGCGCCGCAGGCCGAGCGGCAGCCTCAGGACGAGCGCCGAGGCGCCCAAGATGCCGAGCGGCTTGCCGACCACGTACCCCACGAGGATGCCGAGCGTGATCGGCGAGCCGACGGCGTCCGCGAGCAGCCCGCCGCTCACGTGGATGCCGGCGTTGGCGAGCGCGAACAGCGGCACGATCACGAAGCTCGTCCAGGGGTGGAGCCGGTACTGGAGGCGGTCGTTGGGGGAGATCGCCGACGCCACGCTCCGCTGGGCCGTGCGCGCGACCTGGGGCGTGGGCTGCTCGCGGAACGTGCGCGTGAGCTCCACGACCCGCTCGAGGTCGGCCCGCGGCGGCGAGTAGGCGCTCGTCGCGAGGCCGACCGCGAGGCCTCCGATGACGGGATCGATCCCCGACTTGTAGAGGGCCACCCAGACGGCCACCCCGAGCACGGCAGCGGCCTGGCCCCGCCATGCGTAGGGCACGTAGCGCAGGGCGACGAGGGTGCCGAAGAGCCCGACCGCGACGACCAGCGGCACCGCCGACACGTGGCTGGTGTAGGCCGTCGCGATCACCACGAGCGCCACGAGGTCGTCGAACACCGCCAGCGTGAGGAGCCAGACCCGCAGTCGGGTGCCGTTCGGCGCCACCAGAGCGAGGACGCCGAGGGCGAACGCCGTGTCGGTCGACATCGCGGCGCCCCAGCCGTGAGCTCCCGACCCGCCGGCGTTGAACGCGAGGTAGATGGCCACCGGCACCGCCATGCCTCCGAGCGCGGCCACCAACGGGATCGCGACCCGCCGCCGCTCGCGCAGCTGCCCCATGTCCAGCTCCCGCTTGGCCTCGAGGCCCACGACGAGGAAGAAGAACGTCATCAGCCCCTCGTTCACCCAGTGGCGCAGGTCCAGCGAGATGCCCGAGTCGCCGAGCCGGATCGCCAGCGAGGTCGTCCATGCCGACTCGTACGAGTGCGGCCACGGCGAGTTGGCCCACGCCAGCGCGAGAACCGTCGCGGCGAGGAGCGCGAGCGCCCCGCCGGTCTCCGTGGTCAGGTAGTCCCGGAGCGGCGCCGCGAGGTTGCGCGCCCATGCCGTGCGCCCGCTGAAGCGAGAGCGCTCGTCGCCCGTCGTGTCCGCCGACCGAACCTCCATGTCCATGGATGCTGACGGTGCCGCCGCGCGAAGGCGTTCTGACCGGTCAGGCGCTGACTGCGGAGCGGAACGAGGCGGTGGTCGACGCCAATCGGGACTGATCTCCGGCGAAGAGGTGCGTCGTGCCGGTGATCTGGAGCCCGACGTTGTCGCCGGGGCGGCCGGCGAAGGGCGGCGACGTCTTCGCCACGAGCGCCAGGTTCTCGCCGGAGTGCTGGAGGAAGAGGTGGACGAAGACCTCGGAGCCGAGGTCCTCGACGGTGCGGATCTGGGCGCGGAGCGGCCCCTCGCCGACCTCCAGCGCCTCGGGGCGGAAGCCGACCGTGATGTTTCCGTTGGCCCCCGAAGCGACGACCGCCGCCTCGCCGGCCGGGCTGAGCTCGAGCGTGGAGCCGCCGAGCTGCAGCGGCCGACCGCTCCCGAGCGGGACGAGGTTCATCGCCGGCGAGCCGATGAAACCGGCGACGAACAGGTTCACCGGCTCGTGATAGAGCGTCCCCGGGGCGTCGACCTGCTGGAGCACGCCGTCCTTGAGCACGGCGACGCGATGGCCCATCGTCATCGCCTCGACCTGGTCGTGGGTGACGTAGACGGTCGTCACGCCGAGGCGGGCCTGGAGCTCGACGACCTCCGTGCGCGTCTGCACGCGCAGCTTGGCGTCGAGGTTCGAGAGCGGCTCGTCCATCAGGTAGACGGCGGGGCGCCGGACGATGGCGCGCCCCATCGCCACGCGCTGGCGCTGGCCGCCCGAGAGGTTCTTCGGCTTGCGGTCGAGGTAGGCCTCGAGGTCGAGCAGGCGGGCCACCTCGCGCACCCGCGCGGTCCGCTCCTCCTTGGGCACGCCCTGCTGCTTCAGCGGGAAGCCCATGTTCTGCGCCACGGAGAGCTGGGGGTAGAGGGCGTAGTTCTGGAAGACCATGGCGATGTCCCGGTCGCGCGGGCGCACGTTCGAGACGTCCTGATCGCCGATGTAGATCGCGCCGTCGTCGAGCGGCTCGAGGCCCGCCAGCATGCGCAGCGCCGTCGACTTGCCCGAGCCCGACGGGCCGACGAGCACGAGCAGCTCGCCGTCGCCGATGTCGAGCTCGAGGTCGTCGATCGCCGGGCTCGACGTCCCGTCGTACGTGCGTGTGGCGTGTTCGTATCTCACCGAGGTCATCGTGCGTCCTTACTTGATCGCGCCCATGGCCAGGCCCCGGATCATGCGCTTCTGGGCGATCCAGCCCGCGAGCACCACGGGGATGCACGCGAGCACCGAGGCCGCTGAGAGCTTTGCCAGGAAGTCACCTCGCGTGCTGATGTTCGTCGTCACCCAGATGGGCACCGTCGAGCCCTTCACGGGGTTCAGCTGGACCGCGTAGAAGAACTCGTTCCAGGCGAAGATCACGCACAGCAGCGCCGTGGCGGCGATGCCGGGCGCCGCCATCGGGAGGATGATCGAGGTCAGCTGTCCCTTCAGACCCGCGCCGTCGATCTCCGCGGCCTCGATCAGCTCGCGCGGTATCTCCCGGAAGAACGAGCGCAGCATCCACACCGCGAGCGGCAGGTTCAGCCCCGTGTAGAGGATGATCAGCACGTTTCGCGTGTTCAGCAGCCCCAGGTTCCGGGCCAGGATCCACACCGGCAGGATCGCCGCGACGACGGGCAGGAACTTCGTCGAGATGAAGAAGAACAGGACGTCGCGCCACTTGTGCACCGGGCGGATCGCGAGCGCATACGCGGCCGGGATCGCCAGCGCGAGGACGATGATCGTGGAGACGATGACCACCACCGCCGAGTTCGTGAACGCCTCGCCGAACGACAGCAGGCCGGTGGCGCTCTTGGTGACGTCCTTGTAGCGATCGAGCGTGGGGTGGAAGAAGAGCTTGGGGCTCGTGTTCGCGTCCTGCTCGCTCTTGAACGAGTTGAGGACCATCCAGAAGACGGGGAAGAAGTAGACGAGGCCGACGATCCAGGCCATGAGGCCGAAGGCGCCGTGGACCCATCGGCGCTCGCCGACGGCCAGGTGTGTCCGGCCCCTCATGCGGCCTCCTCACCCTTCAGGAGTCCCGAGAGGACCCGTAGCGCGATCGTGGCGATGATGATCGAGGCGACGACGACCACGATGCTGTACGACGACGCCCGGCCGAACGCCCAGCCGCCGCCGATCGAGCGCTGGAAGACGAAGTAGGGGACGTTGGTCGAGCCCGGACCCCCGCCGGTCATCACCGCGATCTGGTCGTACACCTGGATCAGGTAGATGGTGCCCAGCAGGATGCCCAGCTCCATGTAGGGCCGCAGGTGGCTGAGCGTCAGCTGGCGGAAGATCGCGAACGGCGTCGCCCCGTCGACCTTCGCCGCCTCGAGGACGTCGGCCGGCTGGCTCTGGAGCCCGGCCAGCATGATCAGCATCATGAACGGCGTCCACTGCCAGATCAGCACCAGCGCGATCGCCCACGTCGGGTAGCGCGACACGAACTCCACCGGCGAGCCGCCGAGCTTCTCGATGATCCAGTTGAGGACGCCGTAGAGGCCGTGGAACATCTGGTTCTTCCAGATCAGACCGACGACCACGGGCATCAGCAGGAACGGCGTGATCAGCAGCGTGCGCACGAGGCCCTGACCGAAGAACTTGCGGTCGAGCAGGAGCGCGAACGCGGCCCCGAGGATGAGCGCCCCGAGCACCGGGACGACGGTCAGCTTGATGCTGGTGAAGGCCGCGTCCCGGAAGAAGTGATCGCTGGCCAGCTTGCCGTAGTTCGCGAGCCCCACGAACTTCCGCGGCGAGGGCGGCACGATCGTCCAGTCCGTGAGGCTGTACCAGATGCTCATCACGAACGGCACCTGTGTCAGCACGATCGTGAACAGCAGCGCCGGCAACAACGGCAGCCGCCGACGCCATGACTCACTCAACGGCCTGCGGGTGATCCGGGTCCGCAGCGTCGTGGTGGTCGTCGTCATGGCGTCGGCGGGTCGTGGGTCCGTGGATCGGCGGAGGAGCTAACGGGCAGGAGTCAGTGTCACTGTCCCACCTGCGAGGCGACCTGCTGGCAGTTCTTCAGCGCGTTGTCGATCGACTCCCGGCCGGCGATGAGCGCCGAGAACTCCTGGGTGCACTGGTTGCCGACGTCCTGGAACTGCGGGATCCCGACGTACTGGACGCCCGGCACGCCGGGGCGCTTGGTCGTGCCCGGGTTGTTGATCGGCGCCTCGGACATCGCCGTCAGAGTCGGCTGGGCGAACGCGGCGGCGGCCTTCTTGTACTGCGGGATCTCATAGGTCGACTTGCGCGTGCCCGGCGGGATCGCCGCCCATCCCCCGGCGATCTTCGCCCCGGCCTCCTTGAGGTACTGCGGGCCGGTCGCGAAGGCGATGTACTTCCAGGCGAGGGCCTCCTTGCTGGTGGTCTTCGGGATCGCGAGCGCCCACGACCACAGCCAGCCCGACGCCGGGGTCTTGACCACCGGGGCGGGCGCGTAGCCGCTCTTGCCCTTCACCGCGCTGTCGCTCGCCTCGAGGTTGCTGGCGGCGACGGTCGCGTCGTACCACATCGCGACCTTGCCGTCCTTGTACTGCGAGAGGCACTCGTTGAAGCTCGAGTTGGCGGCGTCCTTCTCACCGGCGTCGTGGATCAGGCTCACGTAGAACTGCAGTGCCTGCTTGAACGCCGGCTGGTCGACCTGCGCCTTGTCGACGGTGCCGTCGGGCTTCGCGGACCACCACGTCGCGCCGAACGTGTTCAGAACGGTCGTGAGCGACGCGCCGAGGTCTCCCCAGCCCGGCTTGCCGCGCAGGCAGATGCCGGCCATGTTCGGCTTGTTGACCTTGCGGGCGATCGCGGCGACCTGGGGCCACGTCGGATGCGCGGGCATCGTGACGCCGGCGGCCTTGAGGACGTCCTTGCGGTACATGAGGAACGACGACTCCCCGTAGAACGGAGCCGCGTACAGCTTGCCGTCGGCCGAGAGGCCGTTCTTCACGGACGGGATCAGGTCGCCGAGGTTGTAGGCCGTGTCGGAGCTCGCCTGTGGCGTGAGGTCGACGAGGCTTCCGTTCTTGCCGAACTGCGGCGCCTCGTACATGCCGATCATCGCCACGTCGAACTGCCGGCCGCCGGCGGCGACGTCTCGCGTGGTGACCTCGCGCAGGGTGCCCTCGTCGAGCACGGTGTAGTTCACCTTGATGTGGGTCTTCGCGGTGAACAGCGAGGGCGTCAGCGACGCGATGTCCTTCATCTGCGGGTTGTCGACGATGGCGACGTTGAGCGAGCCGCCGCCCGACCCGCCGCCGCTCGACCCCGACGTCCCACCCGATCCCGACCCCTTCGAGCCGCCGCCGCAGCCGGTCGCGACCGCGCCGATGACAGCGAACAGGGCGACCGCCGACCCAAGGCGCAGGATGCGTCTCATTGGTTCCTCTCCTCCTTCAACGCGGAGGGCAGATTCCTCCGCAACTGCCCGATTTATAACTTGCGTTTATGTTGGATGTCAAGCCCTGGGGGGACGAGTTCCAACGAAATCGGATGCTTGCCGCGTGGGTTTGCCTGTGTTTATATTCCGGCTGTGTCTCGACCGTCGGCCATCGGCCTCAGCCAGGCTCACCTCGCCGAGATCGCGATGCGGGGCGTTCCGGTTCCCGCCTACGACCGCGGTGACCTCGCACCGCGGATCGTCCATGTGGGAGTCGGGGGCTTTCACCGGGCGCACCTCGCGCTGTACGTGCACGAGCTGGCGTCGGCGGGGGAGGATTGGGGCATCGTCGGCCTCGGGCTCCTGGCCCAGGACGCCGAGATGGCGGCCGCGCTGCGCCCGCAGGACCACCTGTACACCCTGATCGAGAAGGGCAGCGGCGAGGCCTCCGCCGCGGTGATCGGCTCGATCATCGGCTTCGTGCACGCCCCGGACGGCCACGACGCGGCCATGGCGGAGCTCGTCGCCTCCGCCGCGACGTCGATCCTCTCGCTGACGATCACGGAGGGCGGGTACGCCGAGCCGTCCGCCGAGGACCTGGCATCCGGCGGCGGGACGACGTTCGACCGCATCGCCGGCGCGCTGGCGGTCCGTCGCGATCGCGGGGCCGGACCGCTCACGATCCTCAGCTGCGACAACCTGCCGGGAAACGGCGACGCGGCGCGGCGCGCCACGCTGGCCGCCGCGGCGCGCGCGAATCCGGCACTACCGGCTTGGGTCGAGCTGAACTGCGCATTCCCGAACTCGATGGTCGACCGAATCACCCCGGTGACCGCGACCACC
>JAOPZQ010000253.1 GCA_025964075.1 Solirubrobacterales bacterium
TCCAACACCACATTCCGACCCTTCGGACCAAGCGTCACCTTCACCGCATCCGCAAGATCATTCACGCCCGCCAACAACCGCAACCGCGCATCCTGATTGAAATAGAGGACCTTGCCCATACGCGAAAAACCGCCTCCTATGCCTCGGCCGGAATCAGGATCCCGCGTCCCCGGAGCCGTCCGGCGTGGAGATCGGCCATCGCGTCGTTGATGGCGTCGAGCGGGTAAGTCGCGGTGTGCAGGCTCACCTTCCCCTGCGCGGTCAGCGTCATCAGATCTTCGAGGTCGTTGTAGGTGCCGACGAGGTTCCCGATGAACGAGATCTCTCGGGAGATGACGTCGATCGTCGGGATGTCGATGTTCTCGCCGTACCCGATCACGTAGTAGAAGCCGCCGTCGCGGATCATCGCGACGCCGTCGTTCACGGCGCCGTTCTCACCGACGAAGTCGATGATCGCCTCGGCGCCGAGGCCGTCGGTGAGCTCCCTGACGGTCTCCACGTGGTTGCCGTCGACCCGGACCGTGCGATCGGCCCCGAGCTCTCCCGCCAGCACCAGCGCCGGCTCGGACGGATCCACGACGATGATCTCGGCGCTCGTCATCTCCTTCAGGCACTGGATCCCGATGTGGCCGAGCCCGCCGGCCCCGATCACGACCGCTCGCGTGCCGGGTCCGAGCACCGGGATCGCCTTCTTGACGGCGTGGATCGCGGTCAGGCCCGCGTCCGCGAGCGCCGCGATGGCCTTCGGCTCGAGCGAGGGGTCGAGCTTGACCACAGAGCGCGCCGACGTCAGGAGGAAGTCGGCGAACCCGCCGTCGCGGTTGATCCCCGGGAACGACCCGTTCAGGCAATGCATGTCGTCACCGGCACGACACGGGCGGCACAGCCCGCAGGAGATGTACGGATGGACGATGACCGTGTCCCCGACGGCCACGTTGGTGACCGCCGATCCGACCTCGTGCACCCATCCCGCGTTCTCGTGACCCGGGGTGTACGGCAGCTTCACCTGGGACTTCTCGGCCCACTGGCCCTCCTGGATGTGCAGGTCGGTCCGGCACAGCCCCGCCGCCCCGATCCGGACCACCACGTCGAGCGGTCCCTCGACCCGCGGCTCGTCGACCTCGTCGAGCGCGAGCGGCTGGCGATACGCGTGCAGCCTCGCGGCCCTCATGCTGCAACCTCCTCGGGGTTCGAAAGGCCATGGCGGACCTGCAGCAGCGAGCGGCAGATGCCGCCGTTGACCTCGAGGCTCATCCGCACGAGGCTCGCCGTACGCAGCCACCGGCGCAGGTCGTCGGCGGCGATCGGCTCGCCGTCGGGCCGGACGAACGCCGGCGCGGCGGGCTCGTGGGCGATCCCGAGGCGCTCCCGCAGCTCGAGGCAGCGCCGCGTGTCCGGCTCGTCGGGGAGATCGGCCACCCGACGCGCGGTGACCGCCTCGGCCGTCGCTCCGGCCGCCAGCAGCGCCTCGCACTGGCGCGCCTGGCGCGCGATCAGCGCCTTGCGCTGGAACAGCTCGCGCAGGGCGTCGAGGTCTCCCCGGGTCTCACCGGGGAACGCCTCGTCGAATCCCGCTCCGCGCCCGACGGCGGCGTTGATCTCCTCCGCCGTGTAGTGGTCGTCGAGGCGGATCGTCACCTCACGGACCTCCGGCAGCCGCCGCACGGCGTCGCGTGCGTCGGCCGCCATGAGGTACGCGAAGTTGGGCGCGCACTGCGGCGTGGGCAGCCGGAGTCGGACTTCGACGTCGCCGTCCGCCGACACGTCGCAGGCCGAAACGAACCGCAGTGAGGTGATCGGCTCGTCGAGCTCCGGGTCGTGCACGGTAGCGAGCGCGTCGAGCACGCGAGCGCGGATGCTCACGTGGCGCCCCCGACGAGCTGGGCGTCGTCCTTCGCGGCCGGGGTTCCCGCCTCGTCGGGGAGTTGGAGCTCCTGCGGGACCTCGATGCCGTACAGCTTGGCGGCGTTGAGGCCGAGGATCTTCTTCCTCGTCGCGGTCGTGACCGCCGGGTAGTCGGAGTACTGATCGTCGGGGTAGTCCCAGTCGACGAACCCCTCGATCTGCCACTTCGGCTCCCAGATCGCGTAGTCGCTGCCGAACAGCATCTTGTCCTCGCCGACCCAGAACAGCAGCTCGCCCATGACCTTGGCGAAGAAGCGGGGACGGGCGTGCATCAGGCCGCCGATCACCACCCCGAGGCCGGCGTAGACGTTGGGCTCCTGCGTCGCCATGAAGCAGAGGTCCTCGATCCGGGGCAGGCCGACGTGCTCGACGATGAAGTTGAGCTCGGGAAAGCTCGTGGCCGCGAAGTCGACGTCCGAGACGTCGAACGCGTCCTTGTCGAGCGGCCAGATCGTCGGGCCCTTGTGGACGTGGATGTTCTTGATCCCGAGCTCCTGGCACTTCTCGAGGAAGAACTGCGCCTCGGGCTGCTTGAGCGTCCAGCCCCGCGAGCCGTTGCGCCACTCGGCGGTGTAGAGCTTGACGCCCTTCAGGCCGTAGCGCTTGGCATCCTCCTCGAGCTGCTTGAGCCCCACCTCGCCCTCACGCGGGTCCCAGCGGCCGTTGGCGCGGAGCTTGTCCGGGTACTTCTCCATCAGCGCCGCGTTCTTCTCGAGCGTGTTGAACCCGTCCGTGTACCACTGCTTCAGGTAGGTGGACTGGAAGATGCCGACGTCGACGTAGCCCTCCTCGAACACGTCCTTGACGAAGTCCGCCTCCGAGTACTTCTGGAACTTCTCGATCGTCCAATGCGTCTCGGGCGGCCCGAGGCCCTGATAGGCGTGGAAGCACTCGATCCAGCCCTTGGCGTACTGCTCCTGGCCCTTCACCCAGTTCGCCGGGCTCGCGTCCCAGAAATGCAGGTGGCCGTCGACGATGAAGTACTTCTCTCCGTTCGTCTCGTACATCGCGATCTCCCTAGCTCACGACGTCGAGGTCGAAGCCGATGTACTGGGCCGCGTCCTCGGGGTTGGCGAACAGCAGGATGCGGTCGTCCAGCACCACCATGCGTCCGTAGTGCGTCGACATGATCTCCTCGAAGTCGTCTTGGCCGAAGTCGTCCACGCCGAGCGCCTCGGCGATCTCGGCGAAGTCGAAGTCGATCTTCCCGACGCCGTCGACGCGGATCATCGACGGCAGGTCCATGACGGTCACGCCCGGCTTCCCGGTCATGACCCTGGCGACCATGTATCCGACCTGGTTGTTCATCAGCGTGACGCCCGCTCGGTTCGACGAGGTGGGGTCCGCGCTGAAGCGGCTCGCAGTCTCCGTGGTGGCCATCGATCACAGCTCCTTTGGTGAGTTGAGTCCGAGCTCGTCGAGGAGCCCCGCGAACCGCGTCCGTGCGCGGTCGCGCGACTGGTCGAAGGTCACGACCTTCTCCGACACCTGCGACCAGATCGGCTGCAGGTCGCGGCCGGCCTTGTCGCTCAGCGGCGTCCACTCGTCGACCCACTTCTGCATCGTCGCCCGGTTCTCGTCAGCGTGCTGCGGGTCTCCCGCGAGCATCCCGAACAAGCGCCGCGCGCCCTTCTGGTCGCGCGCGACGTCCGCCTCGCCCGCGCCGATCAGCGTCGGTGTCACGTAGTCGCCCTGCGGCGCCGCCGTTTGCATCACGAAGTGGCTGCGGAACAGCTCGCCCACCAGCGGCTCGAACACGAGCGTGGTGGCGAAGTAGGCCTCGGCCCAGTCGCGCGCGGCAGTCAGGCGCTCGACGTTCTCGCGCGTCCCCTGCCACACGGGGTCGTCCTGCCACGCGGCGCGGTGCGCCCCGCCGTCGAAGCTGTCGACCTGCTCTGAGACCTCGAGGTTGTAGAGGATCAGGTCCTGCGCGAAGCGCAGCTTGTGGGCGGCCGCGACGGCCATCGCGTTGTTGATCATGTTCGTCGGCGCGTCGCGCTGACACGCCGTGAACACGTGCATCCCGATGCCGTGCTCGACGTGAGCCCAGGCGCTGACGTGGCGCTCGAGCACCTTCAGCCAGGCGGCGTTGTCGCTCAGGAACGACTCCGCGGCCTTGGCGTTGGCGACCGTCTGCTGCACCTGGCGCACGATGTTCGCGCCGTTGCGGTAGATGGTCTGCTCCCACTCCTCGTTGGGGTCGAGGAACTCGTGCCAGTTGCTCGACTTGAGCGCCGTCCACTCCTGCGGGTAGCCGCCAGGACCGTCGGCGAACCCGTAGACCCAGCCCTGGGTCAGCCAACGCGCGGGATCGGGCTGGACGTCGACCGTGACGTCCTCGTAGAGCGTCGCGCGGCGCTTCTGGGGGGTGAAGTAGTTGTAATGGCGGCTCGTCGATGACGGGAACTCGAGCGCACCAGCTTCCGCGTCGGTGAAGACCGGATGGGGAACGCTCCGAACCTTCTCGGGACTCGTTGTGCTCATGTTCGACTGGTCTCCTCCGTGTCGGCGGTGGTCGTGAACTTGTCGAAGTAGATGTGCGACTCGGGTACGCCGTTCTGCACCAGCAGCGCAATCGCCGCGTCGACCATCGGGGGCGGCCCGCAGAGATAGGCGTCGAAGTCCGCGAGCTTCGCCTCCGAGCGCTGGACCACGTCGGTGATCAACCCCGCCTCGCCCTCCCACGCGGTCGACCGGTCGGATTCGGAGAGCGCCGGGACGAAGCGGAACCCCGGGATCGAGCCGCACAGCGATTCGAGCTCCTCGAGGTGGAACAGGTCGGCCTCGGTGCGTGCGCCGTAGTAGTAGGTGCCGGAGCGGGCGATCCCGCGCTCGGCGAGCGAGCGCAGCAGCGACAGGATCGGCGCCATGCCGGCGCCGCCGCCGATGAAGAGCAGCGGTCGGTCCGAGCGCTCGCGGAGCGTGAACACGCCGTACGGGCCCTGCACCTTGAGCGTGTCGCCGACGGCGATCCCGCCGTTCTCGAGCAGCCCGGAGAAGTGACCCCCGGGGTAGAGCTTGATCATGAACTCGAGGCGCCCGTCCTCGCCGGGGGTGTTGGCCATCGAGAACGAGCGGTGCTCGTCGGTGCCGGGGATCCCGATGTCGACGTACTGGCCGGGGTGGAAGTCCATCGCCGCGCCGTCCTCGAGGCGCAGGACGAGCCGGTTGATGTCATGCGTCAGCGGCTCGATCGCCTCCACCCGCGCGGGCAGCGTCTGCACCGCGACGCCGCTGCGCAGGATCTCCTCGTCGTAGTTGATCAGCTCGACCTCGAGGTCGGACACCGCGTGCGCGCGGCACAGGAGCGTCCACCCCTCGTCCTGCTCGTAGTCGGGCAGCGCGAACGTCGAGTACCTCTCGAGGTCGACCTCGCCGTCCAGCAGGAACGACTTGCACGCCGCGCACTGGCCCTCCTTGCAGCCGTGCATCAACATCAGGCCCTGGCGAAACGCGCC
>JAOPZQ010000275.1 GCA_025964075.1 Solirubrobacterales bacterium
GCCCGCCGCGAGCACCTGGGCGGCGAGGCCCTCGACGGTCGGGAAGATCGCGAACCACAGGCTCGCCCAGCCGGGCACGCTCACGCCGATCTGGGTCGTCGGCAGCCAGCCCGCGAGCTGGAGCTCCTGGATGCTCTCGCCGACCATGACGACGAGCACGGCGCCGAGCAGGACGCCGGTGAGCACGAGCATGCGCTTGTACGGGAGCTTGTGGTGCATCTTGAACGTGATCACGCCGACCACCGCGGTGAGCAGGGCGCCGAGCCCGACGCCGGCGAGGACGGTCCCGTCGCCCGCCCTCAGCCGCAGGTTCTGGAGGAAGATCACGATCTCGAAGCCCTCGCGGTACACGCTCGTGAAGCCGAGCAGCGCGAAGCCGAGCAGCGTGGCGCGGAGGCCCGCGTGCTCGGCGTCGGCGAGGAGGCGCTTGCGGCGCCCGTGGTGGTGGGCGATCCAGCCAGTCCAGTACACGCGGTGGAAGAACCAGTTCATGACCACGAGCAGGACGACGACGGCGAGCAGTCCGGTGGCGGCCTGGAGGTCGAGGCCGCCGCCGCCGAGCGCGCCGATCAGCCACACCGCGAGGAACCACGTGCCGACGGTGGCGAGGATCCCGATGCCGGCGCCGCCGGCGACGGGCCGGCGATAGGCGGTGTTCGTGCCGAGGAAGCTCGCCAGCACGGCGGCGAGCACGAGGATCGACTCGAGCCCCTCGCGGAACACGAGCAGCGCGCTGTCGACGACCACCGCGCCGTGGGAGAGGTGGCTGTTCGGGTCGGTCGGATCCGGCACGCCGCCGGAGGCGTTAGCGGCGAGCCACACGAGCCCGGCGCCGACGAGAACGAGCGGTGACCACCAGGGGAGACGGCGGAGGAGCGGCATCCGGAGAGCGACCGTAGCACATTAGGGTGGCCTAAGACCTAGTGACGCAGTGGGATTTGGCGGTCGCCGTGCCCGGACCCGTACCATGGTCCGCATGGCCAGCGTCACCGTCGCCGAGGAGGAGTACCTCCAGACGCTGTTCTGGCTGTACGAGGCGGGCCTGCCGATGACCGCGGCGAACCTGGCGCGGGCGATGCAGCTCTCCGCCCCGACGGTCCACGAGATGATCGGCCGGCTCGAGCGCGACCGCTACATCACGCGCGCGGACGACAAGAGCATCTCCTTCACGGCCGACGGGCAGCGTCAGGCGGAGGAGGTCGTCAGCCGTCACCGGCTGATCGAGCGCTTCCTCACCGACGTCGTCGGTGTGCCGTGGGACGACGTCCACGAGGAGGCGGAGAAGCTCGAGCACGCGATGTCCCCCCGGTTCGAGGCCTACGTCCGCTCCTCGGTCGGCGACGCCGAGACCTGCCCGCACGGCCACCCGATCGCCGTCGGCCAGCGCCTGCCCGGGGTTCCGCTCGCCGACTGCCAGGTCGGCGCGCGCGTCCGCATCTTGCGCTTCGAGAACGAGGCGGAGGACCTCCTGCACTACCTCAAGGACATCGGCTTCGCCACCGGCCTCGAGGGGACGATCGTCGCCTCCGACGAGGAGGACGTGCGCGTCGCGCTCGACGGCGGCGTCGAGGCCGTGATCACGCGCTCGGTCGCGGAGACCGTGACGGTGCAGGCCGATCCCTCGCCGCCGCCGCGCACGGCGTTGCCCGAGCAGCTCGTGCTCGGCCGCGATCGCTACGGCCGCTAGACGCTTCGTTCCGGGGCCGCATCCACGTGCGCGGGGTGGTGGAACCAGCCATCTAGGCAGGGACTCCGACGGAGCGGAGCGCGTCGGCGAGCCGCGCGACGCCGTCCTCGATCTGCGCGGGCGTGACGCCGGAGTACGCGAGGCGCAGCGTGTTCTCGCCGCCGTCGAGCAGGAACTCCGTCCCCTTGACGAACGCCACGCCGCGCTCCGCCGCCGCGATGAACAGCGCCGCGACGTCCGTGGCCTCGGGCAGCTCCACCCACATGAAGTAGCCGCCGTCGGGCGGCGTGAACCGCGCCTCCGGGATCTCGCGCTCGAGCGCGGTCGCCAGCGTCTGGACGCGCTCTCCGAGCGCCGCCTTGACGGTCTCGATCGAGCGATCGAGCGCGCCCGAGCGGCAGAACTGGTTGACGATCGCCTGGGCGACCATGTTCGGCGAGATGTACGTGCCCGTGGCCAGGGTTCGAACCTGGGCGATGCGGTCGGCCGGTCCGATCAGGTAGCCGACGCGAATGCCCGGGCAGACCGTCTTCGAGAACGAGGACGCATAGACGACGGTCCCGTCGCCCTCGGCCATCGAGAGCATGGTCGGCAGCGTCTCGCCGCGGAAGCGCAGCGCGACGTAGGGGTCGTCCTCGAAGATCGTGAACTCGTGCTCGCGTGCCAGCGCGAGCAGGCGCTCGCGCTTGGCCAGCGACAGGGTGTAGCCGGCCGGGTTCTGGAAGTTGGGGATGATGTGCGCCAGCTTCGGCCGCAGTCCGCCCTCGAGCAGCCGCTCGAGCGCGTCGACGTCGATGCCGTCCGGCTCGAGCTCGACCGCGTGGATCTCGGCGCCGCGGTCGCGCAGGCCGAGGAGCGTCCGGTCGTAGGTGGGGCGCTCGACGATCACCGCGTCGCCGGGCTGGACGAGCAGGTCGAACAGGAATGCGTCCGCCTGCATCGAGCCGTTGGTGACGATCACGCGCTCGGCCTCGACGTCGTGGCGCGCCGCGATCCACTCGCGCAGCGGCACGTAGCCGATCGCCGTGCCGTACGCGGTGGTGCCGCCGGGATCCTCGGTGAACGCGCGCTCGGCGGCCTCGCGCAGGCCGTCGACGTCGACGATGTCGAGAGACGGCGCGCCGCGGGCGAAGGAGATCACGCTCACGGGAGACAGGTTACGCAGAAGCGCCGGGATGGGCCGCGCGGAGCCGCCGCCGGGTAACCCGTCGGGTCCGGCAGGGGACCATGTCATGACCGCGATGCTCGCCGCTCCCCCCGACGCCACCCTCCTCGCCGCCGCCCGCGGCGGCGACCGCTCCGCGTTCGCCGCGCTCGTCGAGCGCCACTACCCGGCGCTGCTGCGCGCCTGCCGGCGCGCGGTGCGCGAGCCGGACCTCGCTCCGGACGTCGCGCACGAGGCGGTCCTCGTCGCGCTCCTGGCGCTCGACCGCCTCCGCCGCGAGGACCGGTTCGGCTCGTGGCTCATCGGCATCGGCCTGAACGTCGCGCGCCGCGAGGGCCGGGCGTCG
>JAOPZQ010000300.1 GCA_025964075.1 Solirubrobacterales bacterium
CGTAGTCACGCGCCCGGATCGCCCGCGCGGCCGCGGCCGCCGGCTGGCGGCGCCGCCCGTCTCCGAGGCGGCGCGCGAGCTCGGCCTCGACGTCTTCCAGCCCGACAGCGTGAACACGCCGGAGGCACGGGAGCGGATCGCGTCCGCCGGCGCCGAGATCGGCGTCGTGTGCGCGTTCGGCGCGCTGATCAGGGAGCCGCTCCTCTCCGACTACGAGCTGCTCAACGTGCATCCCTCGCTGCTGCCGCGCTGGCGCGGCGCCGCACCCGTGGAGCGGGCGATCATGGCCGGCGACGCGGAGACCGGCGTCTCGATCATGCGCCTGACCGCCGGCCTCGACAGCGGGCCCGTCGCGCTGCAGGAGTCCACGCCGATCGGCCCCGAGGACGACTACGGCGCCCTCGCCGCGCGGCTGCAGGCGATCGGGGGCGACCTGCTCGTGCGCGCGCTCGACGAGCGGCCGGAGTTCGCCGAGCAGACCGAGGAGGGCGCCACGTACGCCGAGAAGATCGGCCCCGAGGATCGACTGCTCGACCCCGAGCGGCCCGCCCCCGAGCTCGAGCGCCGCGTCCGCGCGCTGCATCCGCACATCGGCGCGCGCGTCGCTCTCCCCGACGGCGAGCTGCTCGGCGTCCACCGTGCGGCCCTGTACCCCTGCGGCCCGCCGCCGGGCCGGCTCGCCGACGCCGCCGGCCATCTCATCCTCGGCACGGCGGCGGACTCGCTCGAGCTGCTCGAGGTCCAGCCCGCGGGCGGGCGCCCGATGGCCGCCGCCGAGTACCTGCGCGGACACCCGCTGTGAGCGTCACTCCCGCCCGCCGGACCGCGTACGCCGTGCTGCGCCGGGTCTTCGAGCACGACGCGTACGCCGATCGCGCGCTGACCGGCGAGGCGAAGCGCGCCGACCTCGACCCGCGCGAGCGCTCGTTCGCGATGCAGCTCGCGTTCGGCGCCGTCCAGCGCCGCGGCACGCTCGACCACTTGATCGCGACGTTCGCCCAGCGGCCCGTCGAGCGGCTCGACCCGCCCCTGCGCGCGGCGCTCCGCCTGGGTCTGTTCCAGCTCGCGTACCTCGACGGCGTCGCCGCTCACGCCGCCGTCACGGAGTCGGTCGAGCTCGTGAAGCCCGACGCGCCCCACGGCGCCGGCCTCGTCAACGCCGTGCTGCGCCGCGGCGCCACCGAGGCGGCCGGGCTGCTCGCCGCCCTCGACGACACGACGCCGCAGGGCGCCGCCCTGAAGCACTCGGTCCCCACGTGGCTCGCCGAGCTCTGGTTCGCCGAGCGCGGCGCCGACGAGGCCCGCGCGCTGCTCGAGGCGATCAACCGCCCGGCCGAGGCGGCGCTGCGCGCGAACACGCTCCTCACGACGCCCGCGGCGCTGATCGCCGGCGGCGTCCCCGCCCGGCTGGGCGAAGAGCCGCCGGAGTCGCTGGTCCTCCGCGGGCCGTGGGACGTCGCCGGGTCCGCCGAGTGGCGCGACGGCGCCGTGTTCCCCCAGTCCCGAGCGAGCCAGCTCGTCGCCCGCACGCTCGCGCCCGAGCCCGGCGAGCGCGTCCTCGACCTGTGCGCCGCCCCCGGCGGCAAGACGACGCATCTCGGCGCGCTGATGGAGAACCGCGGCGAGATCCTGGCGGTCGAGGTGCACGAGGGGCGCGCCAAGGCGCTCGAGCGGACGAGCGCGCAGGCCGGTGCCACGATCGTCGGCGTCGAGATCGCCGACGCCGCCGCCTTCGAGGCCGATCGGCCCTTCGACCGAGTCCTCGTCGACCCGCCCTGCTCGGGCCTGGGGACGCTCCAGTCGCGCCCCGACCTCCGCTGGCGCGTCACGCCGGAGCGGATCGCGAAGCTGGCGGTGCTGCAGCGCGAGATCCTCGCCGCCGGCGCCCGCGCCCTGCGCCCCGGCGGCACGCTCGTGTACTCGGTGTGCACGATCTCGAAGGCCGAATCGGACGGCGTTCTGGCCGACGCGGCAGGTCTCGGGCTCGAGCTCGAGGACACCCGCGAGACCCTGCCGTACCGCGACGGCACCGACGGCTTCCACATCGCGCGTCTGCGGCGTGTGTCAGGCTAGGGCCCCCGATCATGAGCGAGGTCGACCTCAAGCTCGGCCCGGCCTGTCCCAATTGCGGCGAGCCCTGGCTGCGTCCCACCAACCTTCCCGGGCGGTACCGCTGCGTCTACTGCCTGCAGCGGTTCGAGCTCGTCTCGGTGTGCCCGGACTGCGGTGAGCACTCGACGATCGTGCGCATGTCGACGACCGCGATCGTCAAGTGCAACCACTGCGGCGGGTCGATGCTCAGACCCGTATGACGCCGAGCGACCTCCTGCGGTCCCGGCGCGTCGCGCCGTCGATCCTGTCGTCCGACTTCGCCCGCCTCGGCGAGCAGGTCGCCGACGTCATGGCCGCCGGCGCGCGCGTCATCCACGTCGACGTGATGGACGGGCACTTCGTCCCGCCGATCACGATCGGCCCGCTGATCGTCTCCGCGCTCGCGGATCGGGTCCACGGCGCCGGCGGGATGCTCGACGTCCACCTGATGATCGAGCGGCCCGAGCGCCAGATCGAGGAGTTCGCGAAGGCCGGCGCCGACAACGTCACGCTCCACTTCGAGGCGACGCCGCACGTGCACCGCACCGTCCAGCTGATCCACGAGCACGGCTGCAGCGCCGGTGTGGCGCTCAACCCGGCGACGCCGGCGGCGGCGCTGGCCGAGGTCGCCGGCGATCTCGACCTCGCGCTCTGCATGACGGTGAACCCCGGGTGGGGCGGCCAGCCGTTCATCGCCGCGACGAACGACAAGGTGCGGCGCCTGCGCGCGCTGCTCGGCGACGCCGTCGCGCTCGAGGTCGACGGCGGCATCGACACCGCCACCGCCGGCCCCTGCGCGGAGGCCGGAGCGACGTTCTTCGTCGCCGGCTCGCACATCTTCGGGGCCGACGATCCGGCGGCCGCCTACGTGGCCGTCGCGCAGGCGGCGGGCGCGGTCGTCTAGCCGCCGCCCGTGAACGAACCCTTGATCGTCGCCGCCACCGACGTGCGACGCCGCTACGGCCACGGCGAGACGGCCGTGGACGCCCTCGACGGCGTCACCATCGGCGTGCCGGCCGACTCGTTCGCGGCCATCATGGGGCCGTCCGGGTCGGGCAAGTCGACGCTCCTGCACGTGCTCGCCGGTCTCGACCGGCCGACGTCGGGGTCGATCCTCCTGGGCGGCGTCGAGCTCGCGAACCTCGACGACAAGGCGCTCACGGAGCTGCGGCGCGACAAGATCGGCTTCGTCTTCCAGACGTTCAACCTGCTGCCGGTGCTCACGGCCGAGGAGAACGTCGTGCTGCCGCTGAAGCTCGCCGGGCGCGATCCGGACCGCGAGTGGGTCGAGCGGCTGCTCGAGACCGTGAACCTCGGCGACCGCCGCACGCACCGGCCGAGCGAGCTGTCCGGGGGCCAGCAGCAGCGTGTCGCCGTCGCTCGCGCGCTGGTGACGAAGCCGGCCGTGATCTTCGCCGACGAGCCGACCGGGAACCTGGACTCGAAGAGCTCGCAGGACGTCCTCGACCTCCTGCGCCGGGCCGTCGACGACCTCGGTCAGACCGTGGTCATGGTCACCCACGACCCGCGCGCCGCGGCGATCGCCGATCGCATAGTCGTCCTCGCCGACGGCAAGGTCGTCCACGACGGCGAGGCCGGCACCGCCGACGAGGTCGCCGACCTGATGAAAGCGGTCGCGTAGTGTCCCGATTCGGAATATCGGGAGGCGAAATTCCGGGAGCGGGGCACTAGTGCTCTCCGTGACGATCCGCGGGCTCGCCGCCCGCAAGCTCCGCACGTTCCTCACCGCCCTCGCCGTCGTCCTCGGCGTCGCGATGATCGCCGGGACGTTCATCTTCACCGACACGATCAACAAGTCGTTCGACAACGTCTTCAGCACCGCGCTCGACGGCGTCGACGTGAGCGTCACTCCGCACGAGGTGTTCAAGAACCAGAGCCCGGCCCCGATTCCCGCCGCGCTCCTGGCCAAGGTCCGCTCCGTGCCGGGTGTGCAGAACGCCGTCGGCTCGGTCTTCGCGGACGGTCGGATCGTCGACAAGCGCGGGAAGCTGCTCGAGAACGGCGGCGCTCCGACGTTCATCTCCTCCGCCGACCCGGCGCCGTTCAACCCGTTCACCTACGCCCAGGGCCACGCCCCGCAGTCGGCCGGCGAGGTGGCGATCGACGAGCACTCGGCCAACAAGGCCGGCTACCGCCTGGGCGACAGCGTCCCGGTGCGCGGCCTCGCCCCCGAGCGCCGGTACACGCTCGTCGGGATCGCCAAGTTCGGCAACGCCGGGTCCCTCGCCGGCGCCGGCGTGGCGATCCTGACGCTGCCCGAGGCGCAGCGGGCGCTGAACAAGGACGGCCACTTCGACGGGATCGACGTGCAGGCGGCGAGCGGCGTCTCCCGCGATGCGCTCTCCGTCCGGATCCGCGCCGCGCTGCCGCCCTCGGTGACCGTGCGCACCGGCCAGCAGGAGGCGGCGCACAACTCATCGACGATCAAGAGCAACCTCTCGTTCATCACGACGATCCTGCTCGTCTTCGCGGGCATCGCGCTGTTCGTCGGCGCGTTCATGATCTTCAACGCGTTCTCGATCACGGTCGCCCAGCGGCTCCGCGAGTTCGCGATCCTGCGGATGCTCGGAGGCTCGCGCCGCCAGGTCCTGACGAGCGTCGCCGGCGAGGCCCTCGTCCTCGGGCTCGTGGCGTCCCTCGTCGGGCTCGCGGCGGGCTTCGGGCTCGCGCCGGGGCTGAAGGCACTCCTGAGCGCCTTCGGCGCCGGCCTGCCGAGCACGTCGCTCGTGTTCGAGGCCCGCACGGCGATCGTCGGCGTGCTCGTCGGGACGCTGGTGACGCTCGTCGCGTCGCTGGCGCCGGCGCTCCGGGCCACGCGCATCCCGCCGATCGCCGCGCTCCAGACCGCGAGCACGCTGTCGGGCGGCGCCCGCCTCGGCCGGCGCCGGACGATCGCCGCGGCGACGCTCGCGGCGCTCGGGATCCTGTTGATGGTGC
>JAOPZQ010000332.1 GCA_025964075.1 Solirubrobacterales bacterium
CTCCGGCCTGGCTTCGGCCCGAGACGGCGCGGGCCCTGCGCGACACCGAGCGCCCGTGGGACTGGAAGCGCGCCGACGGGCCCCGCTGGCGCGCGGCGCTGCGCCACACGCTGATCGACGGGCGTGACGCGCTCGGCGTGCACGAGTACCTCCGCCATGTCGCGAGCTCGCGCCCCGGGCACCCGTTCCTCGACGAGGAGCTCGTCGACCTCGCGCTCGGCCTCGATCCCGTGCTCGCGTTCGAGGGTCCGCTCGACCGGCCGGTCCTGCGCCGCGCGATCGCCGGCCTAATACCCGACGAAGTGCGCCTGCGCCCTCGCAAGTCCTACTTCGACGCCTTCCACGCCCGCGCGCTGCGCACGGACGACCGCGCGGCGCTCGAGCGGCTGCTCGGCGATCCGGCGGCTGAGGTCTACGCGTTCGCCGATCGCGCCGCGGTCGCGCGCGAGCTGCTCGCGCCGTTGGGCGATCCCGCCGCGCGCCCAGCGCCGGGATGGAGCGCGACGCTCTGGCGGCTCGCCGCGACGGAGTGCTGGCTGCGCGCCCAGGCGGATCCGGCGTTCCCGCGCCGGGCGCTCGAGACGTGGAGCGTGCCGCCGCTCCGCGCGCGATTCGTCCCGGCCGGGGGCTGACCGTGGCGCGCTGGATCGTCGACGGCATGAACGTCATCGGCTCCCGACCGGACGGCTGGTGGCGCGACCGGCCGGCCGCGATGCGCCGCCTCGTGGCCGAGCTCGAGCGGCTCGCGGACGAGGGGGAGGACGTGACCGTGGTGTTCGAGGCGAAGCCGCGCGATCCGCCACGCAGCGACCGGATCGGCGTCGAATTCGCGAGGCGCGGCGGCCGCGACGCTGCCGACGACGAGATCGCTCGTCTCGTCGCGAGCGATCCCGACCCCGCTAGCCTTCGTGTCGTCACCTCCGACCGGGGTCTTGGGGCACGAGTGCGGAAGCACGGCGCCGAGGTCGTCGGCGCCGCGCAGCTGCGGCGTCGGCTGGACGAGCTCGCCGCGCGTTGAGCGCGTGGTCAAGTCCTCGGCGGCCCGAGCCGACGACAGGACCACATGCCCCGCCAGCCGCGCAACCGCTTCGCCCTAACCGTCGTGATCGCCGTCGCCGCCTGCGCGGTGATGATCGTCGGCGCTCTCCTCGCCGCCGGCGGCCACAGCTTCGGCCTCGTGCCGCTGTTCGCCGTGCCGGTCGCCGCCGGCCACGGCATGCTCCGCCTGGCCAAGGCCCAGGCGCGGCGCGACGAGGCGTAGCGCCTCGATTCGGAGGGTTCGCGGGTACCGCCGGTACCCCTGGGGCGACACGGGCGCCCCAGGCGACGCCGAGACCTACGCGAAACTGCTCTCGAACGCTCGACTCGCGATACCCGCCACCACGTTTCGGCTAGCCCGGCGCGCCAGGCTCAAGGGCCCACCCCACCGGCGCCGATCCCGTCCGCGTGACCCGCCGAACCGCCCTCCTCACGGTGCTCGTCGCCGCCCTCGCGCTCCCGGCGGGCGCCGACGCCCACTTCCGGGACGACATCGCGAAGACGCTGCTCGTCTCGCGCGCCGCCGACGGCGGGATGCCGAACGGCCCGTCGCGCAATCCCGACGTCTCCCAGGACCAGCGGCTCGCGACCGTGGTCACGTTCGAGTCCGACGCCTCGAATCTCGTCGGCGGCGACACGAACGGCGTCACCGACGTCTTCGCGGTGCACCGCCAGGCGCCGTTCGCGTCCAACGGCACGGAGTGGCACATCGGCACGACCGAGCTCGTCTCGGCCGGGGTGGGCGGCCAGCCGTCGAACGGCCGCTCGTGGGACGCGCAAGTCGACGGCGCGCCCGGCATCGCGCCCCGCTGCGTGGCCTTCCTCTCCGACGCCACGAACCTCGTGCCCGGCGACACCAACGGCAAGACCGACGCGTTCGTCCGCGACCTGCGCACCGGCCACACGACCCGGGTGTCCGTGAACAGCCGCGGCCGCCAGCAGAACGGCTCCGCCACGGACGTCCAGATCGACTCCGACTGCACGCGCGTCGCCTTCACCTCCGACGCGACGAACCTGGCGTTCACTCACGCGCGCACCCGGTTCGCCCGGCGGCTCGTGACGCGCTCGCCCCCGCCGGGCACGCGCCAGGTCTACGTCCACATCATCCGCGGACGCGCGGGCGAGAGCCAGACGCTCAACCGCATCACCTACCTGGCCTCCGCCAACGGCCGCGGCACCCCCGGCAACGGCGACTCCTACGAGGCGGCGTTCGCCAAGCTCCGCGGACGCTCGCTCGCGTTCACCTCGACGGCGTCGAACCTCACCGGCGGCAGCAGCGGCGGCCACCCGAACATCTTCATCCGGTGGATGACCAACCCTGCGAAGCACGCCTTCTCGACGCAACTCGTCTCCGGCACGGGATCCGGGAACGCGGGAAACGGCGCCTCGACCCGCCCCGTGATCTCCGGCGACGGCACGACGGTCGCATACCAGACCGACGCGTCCGACCTCCTGCCGGGCGACGGCAACGGCGTCACCGACGTCGCCGAGGCGCACGCGCAGGGCGGCGGCTTCCACACGATCTGGGCCTCGCGCGACGGACACGAGGGCAATGGCGCGTCGTTCGCCCCCTCGATGACGTACGCCGGGGACTTCGTCGCCTTCGACTCGAACGCCACGAACTTCGAGCCCGCTCGCTTCCAGACCGCCGATCCCAACGGCGTCACCGACGCGTTCTTCTCGATCACGCCGATCGGCCGCGTCCACGTCGTCTCGCAGAGCTCCGAGGGCCTGGCGCTGAGCCAGCCGTCGGGCCCGACCGCGACGAGCGCCCGGGGCAACTACATCTTCTTCCAGAGCGCCGACCAGCTCACCGACCTCGGATATGTCGCCGATCGGTATCCCGGTCTGCTCGGCCCGGTGCGCCGGACCGTCGGGTCGCTCGGGGCGATCGTCAAGCGCCTCGGGGGAGCCGTGCTACCGCCCCTTCCGAAGGTGCCGCCGCAGGACGAGATCTACCTGCGCTGGCTCGGCCCCCAGTAGCGCCGCTCCGCGCCGGCCGGGCATTCCTCACTACATTGAGGGTGAATGGCTGGAATCCCGACCGATGTTTCCCGGCTGGTGGGCGGCACGCCGATCGTGCGGCTGACCCGGCTCGTCGACCGCGCCGCCGACGGCGCCGAGGTCTACGCGAAGATCGAGTCGTTCAACCCGGGCGGCAGCGTCAAGGACCGGATCGGCGTCGCGATGATCGAGGCGGCGGAGGCGGGGGGGCTGATCGAGCCGGGCCGGACGACGATCGTCGAGGCGACCAGCGGCAACACCGGCATCGCGCTCGCGTTCGTCTGCGCGGCCAAGGGCTACGAGCTCGTGCTGACGCTGCCCCAGGGGATGAGCCGTGAGCGCGAGGGCCTGCTCCGGCTCTACGGCGCCCGGGTCGAGATCACCGAGTCGATGGGCGGGATGACCGAGGCCGTCGACGCCGCCCGCCAGCTCGCTCGCGGCGACGACGTGTTCCTGCCCGACCAGTTCTCGAACCCCGCCAACCCGGAGATCCACCGGCGCACCACCGGTCCCGAGATCCTCGCGGCGCTCGAGGACCGCGTCGACGTCTTCGTGGCCGGCGTCGGCACCGGAGGCACGATCACGGGCGTGGGGGAGGTGCTGAAGGGCGCCAACCCGGGCTGTCGCGTGGTCGCGGTCGAGCCCGCGAGCTCCCCGGTCCTGTCCGGCGGGCGCCCCGGCCCGCACAAGATCCAGGGCATCGGCGCCGGCTTCGTGCCGCCCGTCCTCAACCGCGACGTGATCGACGAGATCATCGCGGTGGGCGACGAGGAGGCGATCGAGACCGCGCGCCGGCTGGCCCGGACGGAGGGTGTGCTCGCGGGGATCTCGTGCGGCGCGGCGGTCTGGGCCGCGCTCGAGATCGCGCGGCGCCCGGAATCCGCCGGCCGGCGGATCGTGACGATCCTCCCGGACTCGGGGGAGCGCTACGTCTCGACGCCGTTCTTTGCCCCGTAACCGGCGTGTGTAGCCTTCGAGGCCGAATGCTCGGCCTCGGCACCGTTGCCCGTATCGCCGGCGAGATCCGCCGCGACGTCCGGGCCGCCCAGGAGCGCGATCCCGCCGCGATCGGCGTCGGCACCACGGAGATCATCGCCGCGTGGCCCGGCGTTCACGCGGTCCTCGCCCACCGGATCGCGCACGCGCTGCACGAGGCGTCGGTCCCGGTGGCGCCGCGCATCATCGCCGCCGCGTCGCGTTCGATCACCGGCATCGAGATCCATCCGGCCGCGCGGATCGGCAGGAGCTTCTTCATCGACCACGGCATGGGAGTGGTCATCGGCGAGACCGCGGAGATCGGCGACAACGTCACCCTTTACCAGGGCGTGACACTCGGCGGCACCGGCTTCGCCTCGGGCAAGCGCCACCCGACGGTCGAGGACAACGTCACGATCGGCTCGGGCGCGAAGCTGCTCGGCCCGATTCGGGTCGGCCACGGCTCGAAGGTCGGCGCGAACACGGTCGTCATCCACGACGTGCCCGCGAACTCGACCGTGGTGGGGAACCCGGGCCACCCGGTGCGGGTCGACGGCCGCCGGCCCGAGGGTCCCGACGCCGACTGGGTCCACCTGCCCGACCCGATCGCCGATGCGATCAAGGCGCTCGTCGCCCGGATCGCCGATCTCGAGCAGACGGTGGCCGAGCTCTCCGGCACCCGGGCCGAGCCGCGGGCGGACGTGCGTCCGCTGCGGCCCGTCCGGGGACCGAATCCCGCCGGCGGTTAGCTCAGCAGGTCACGACGAGGTTGAACGGCCGGTCGGCGAGGGCGCCGGCGGCCGCGCCGCCGTGCGTGTCGACTTGGATCGTCGTCGCGCTCTGGGGCGCGAGCGCGGTCACGCCGGGGTCGGTGAGATCCGTCTGCGTCGCCGTTGCGGTGCACTTGCTGATGTCCTTCGAGAAGGTCAGCGTGTACTTGCCGCTCGCGGCGGTGTGCGACACCGTGCCGGTGACGCCGCGACTGGCGAGGAGCGTTCCGTCGGCCTTGACCTGCGCCGTCGGGTTCGCGGCCAGGGCCGAGCCGACGATGTCCGTCGCGCTCTGGCCGTCGACCTGATCGGCGTTCAGGCCGGTGGCGACCCCGTGGGCGTTGGTGGTGAACGGCTTCGCGTTCGCGCCGTCGACCTGGATGAAGCCGCCCTCGCTGCCCTTCGTGGCGAACTCGAACGCGCGGCCGCTGGTCAGGTTGTTCGCGCGGATGCACGGCTGGGTGCCGGGGTTGGAGCGGCAGCCGTAGATGGCGCCGCCGCCGGAGCCGTGGTTGAAGTTCGACTGGCGCGTGGCGTAGCCGCCGGTCTTGGCGATGATCGTGGTCTCGCTGCTGATCAGGCCCGAGCGCGGGTTGCGCTTGCCTGCGAGCAGCGCGGAGCCCTCCCCGGACGCCATCGCGTAGCTCCCGCCCCCGAGGACGAGGACCAGTGCGGTCACTAGCGCCCACTTGCCGGGGCCGGCGACGGCGAACCTCCGTGGCAGATGCATACGTTCTCCTTCGTTCGCTTGCGGTCCCATTAGGCGTCCCTAACGCAGGAGCGGGGCAAAGTTGCGGTCCGGCCGGAGCGGTCTTATCCGCGCGGCGGTTTCGGCCGGATCGCCCGCTACCGTTGGACGTCCGTGTCCGCCGCCCCCTCCATCGACGTCGAGCGCCTGCTCGAAGGCCTGAACCCGCCCCAGCGCGAGGCGGTGACGCACGAGGGTGGGCCGCTGCTGATCCTCGCCGGCGCCGGCTCGGGGAAGACCCGCGTCCTCACGCACCGGATCGCCTGGCTCGTGGGCACCGGGCGTGTCCAGCCGAACGAGATCCTGGCGATCACGTTCACGAACAAGGCGGCGGCGGAGATGCGCGAGCGGGTCGAGCTGCTCGTGGGCCGCCGCACCCGTGCGATGTGGGTGATGACGTTCCACGCCGCGTGCGCGCGCATGCTGCGCGTCGAGGCGCCGCGCCTCGGCTACACGCGGCAGTTCACGATCTACGACCAGGCCGACTCCCGGCGTCTCGTCAAGCGGTCGATCGACGAGCTCGGCATCGATCCCAAGCGCTTCACGCCGGCGGCGATCCAGCATCAGATCTCCGACGCGAAGAACAAGCTCCGGGACGCCGACGCCTACGGGCAGATGGTCGGCTCGTTCTTCGAGCAGACGGTGGCCGACGTCTACCGCCTGTACGAGTCGGAGCTCCATCGCATGAACGCGATGGACTTCGACGACCTGCTGTTCCGCTCCGTGAACGTGCTCGAGCTGTTCCCCGAGGTGCGCGAGCGCTACACGACCGCGTTCCGCCACATCCTCGTCGACGAGTACCAGGACACGAACCACGCGCAGTACCGGTGGCTGCAGCTGCTCACCGGCGAGGAACGCAACCTGATGGTCGTCGGCGACGACTCGCAGGCGATCTTCGGCTTCCGCGGCGCCGACATCACGAACATCCTCGACTTCGAGGAGGAGTTCCCCGACGCCCTGACGGTCAAGCTCGAGCAGAACTACCGCTCGACGCAGACGATCCTGTCGGCGGCCAACGCCGTGATCTCGAACAACCGGGGCCGGAAGAACAAGAACCTGTGGACCGACCTCGGCCAGGGCGACCCGATACACGTGCGCGAGCTCGACGACGAGCACGCCGAGGCGCGCTTCGTCGCCCGGGAGATCGAGCGGATCGTCGACGAGGGCGCCTCGCGCGCCGAGATCGCGGTCTTCTACCGCACGAACGCGCAGTCGCGGGTCCTCGAGGACACGCTCGTGCGCGCGAACCTGGCCTACCAGGTGATCGGCGGCACGAAGTTCTACGAGCGCGCCGAGGTCAAGGACGCCGTCGCCTACCTGACGCTGCTGCTGAACCCGCAGGACGTCGTGGCGTTCACGCGCGTGGCCAACTCGCCGCGGCGAGGCATCGGCGCGACGTCTCTGGGTCGCGTGACCGGCTTCGCCAACACGATGGGCATCCCGGTGTTCGACGCCGCGGCCGACCCTGAGGAGGTGCCGGGCCTGGGCGCCGCCGCCGTGAAGGCGTTCACGCGCTTCATGGGCACGATGCGCGTCCTGCGCGAGCGGGCGGAGACGGGGCCTCCCGTCGCCGAGCTCCTCGAGGAGGTCCTGCGCGAGACCGGCTATCTGGAGGCGCTGGAGGCCGAGCGCACGATCGAGGCCCAGGGCCGGATCGAGAACCTGGCCGAGCTCGTCGAGGTGGCGCGCGAGTACGACGGCACGGCCGAGTCACCGACGCTCGGAGAATTCCTGCAGCAGATCGCCCTGATCGCCGACGCCGACACGCGCGTCGACGACGAGGGCCTGATCACGCTCATGACCCTGCACAACGCCAAGGGGCTCGAGTTCCCGATCGTCTTCATGATCGGCTGCGAGGAGGGCGTCTTCCCGCACTCGCGCGCGCTGGACGAGGGGGGCCTCGAGGAGGAGCGCCGCCTCGCCTACGTGGGCATCACGCGCGCCGAGCGCGACCTGTACATGACCTACGCCCGCACGCGGAACGTCTTCGGCGCCCGGACCTACGGCGCACGGAGCCGGTTCGTCGACGAGGTGCCGGTCGACCTCACCGACCGCGAGGAGCAGCGCCTGGCCCCGGGCATGCGACCGCGGGCGACGGTCTGGGACGACGGCGACATCGACGCCGCGCGGATGTCCCCGGTCGCCTACAGCCTCGGCGACGACGTCAAGCACGCCGCCTTCGGCATCGGCAAGGTCATCGCCGTCGAGCCGGGCGGCATCGTCGTCCTGCACTTCCGCGACCACGGGGATCGCAAGTTCGTCGCGGACTTGGCGCCCCTGGAGCGGGTCTCCTGAGCGCTCTGGTCATCGACGGCAAGGCGATCGCGGCGTCGGTGCGCGCGGAGGTCAAGGCGGAGATCGAGGCGACCGGCCTGCGCGCCGGGCTGGCGACGGTGCTCGTCGGCGACGACCCGGCCTCCGCCGTCTACGTCGCCGGCAAGATCCGCGCCTGCGAGGAGGTGGGGATCGCCTCGATCCACCACCAGCTGCTCGCGTCGGTCAGCCAGGACGAGGTCGCCGCGCTGATCGGCGAGCTCAACGGGCGGGCCGACGTCTCGGGCATATTGCTCCAGCTCCCGGTCCCCGAGCACCTCGACGGGCAGGCCCTGACCGCGCTCATCGACCCCGACAAGGACGTCGACGGCCTGACGCCGATCAGCGCCGGGCGGCTGCTGCAGAACCGCCCGGGCCTGCGTCCCTGCACGCCCGCCGGGATCCTCGAGCTCCTGGATCGCCACGACGTCTCGCTCGAAGGCGCCGAGGCGGTCGTCGTCGGCCGCTCGGACCTCGTCGGCAAGCCCGTCGGGGTGCTCCTCCTCCATCGCAACGCCACGGTCACGATGTGCCACTCCCGCACGCGCGACCTCGCCGCGACGTGTCGCCGGGCGGACGTGCTCATCGCCGCGGTCGGCCGTCCACGTCTGGTGCAGGGCGACTGGGTGAAGCCCGGCGCCACGGTCATCGACGTCGGGATCAACCGGTCGGACGAGGGCCTCGTCGGCGACGTGGACTTCGCCGCGGCGGCAGAGCGCGCGGCGCTGATCACGCCCGTGCCCGGCGGCGTCGGCCCGATGACGATCGCGATGCTGCTGCGGAATACCCTGACGGCGGCGGCGGCGCGAACAACCGCGCCTCGAGGGGCGGGCTCCGGCGTCTGAGGGGGGGCGAACGAGCTTCTACCGCCGCCTAGGGGGCGGTAGATGCACGTTCGCGCGAAAGAGCTCCTCGAGGTCCAGGATGGCGTGATTGCCACGTGGCAGTTGCGCCGCGCGGGGCTCACCGAGAAGCAAGCGCGGACAGCGGTGCGGGGGCTCCGAGAGATCCATGACGGCGTCTTCGTGGCGTCGTTTGGCGAGTCGACACGACGGCAACGGTGGCTCGCGGCGACGGTCACTACCCCGACGAGCGTCCTCAGCCACTTCAGCGCCGCGGCATGCTTCGGCTTCCGCCAGAACCCCGGAGGAACCGAGGCGATCACTCGACCGGGCGGCCACGGGCGACGACAGGTCGGCGCGTTGCTGGTGTTCCACTCGAGGACGCTGGCCGGGAACGTCATGCAGCGCCACGGCATCCGCATCACCACCCCCGAGCGGACGATCGTCGACCTCTCCCCCCACCTCGACGACCGGCAACGAAGGAAGATGCTCCGAGAGGCGCTGCGGCTCCGCACCACCACGATCGCCGCGCTCGAGGCCGTCGTCCAGAAGCACCAGGGCCGCCGGGGGACCGCCAAGCTGAGCCAGCTGGCAAGCAGATACGCCCGCCTCCAGATCGACCGCTGCAAGTCCGACGCCGAAGCCATGGCGATGGAGGTCCTCGACGCGCACCGGAGGCCGCTGCCGCACGTCAACGAGCACCGCGCCGGTGAGGAGGCCGACCTCTCCTGGCCCGACCATCGCCTGATCCTCGAGATCGACGGCCCGCAGTTCCACCGCGACAAGCTCCAGGACGCGCACAAGACCGCCAGGTGGACCGCCGCCGGCTGGACCGTGCGCCGGATCGACAGCGACGACGTCTTCCACCTGCCCGAGAGCCTCCTGGCGCTGGCGCCCGAGCGCCCACTCAGATGCCGGGCTCGGTCTACGTTCGCTGCAGGTATCGGGTCGCCAGCGGGTTGATCCCCGCCAGGAACCGCCCGCTCGAGCTCCGTCGCGGCGACGTCCTGCTGGTTCTCGGCGCCGCAGCCGCACGCGACCCGCAGCCGGTCGGCCCTGATCGAAGCCTCGAGCGCGGCCCGGAGGAAGCGGCGAAATGTTTCGCCACTTCCGCCGCGGGGGCGGATAGCGTTCAGCCGCATTCGTCCTGCGCGCCGGGAAGTTCGGCGCGCCCGCGACTCCCAGGAGGAACTGATGGCCTTCGACTACACACGGCTCCGGCTCGGAGAGCGGATCGCCGGCGTGTGCGCGCTCCTGCTGTTCATCGACGAGTTCCTGGACTGGTACTCGCTCAACATCCCGGGCGGCCCGGGCGCGAGCGCATGGGACATCTTCGCCTGGGTCGATCTCCTGATGCTCCTCACCGTCATCGTCGTGCTCACGTGGGTCGCGCTGACGGGGATGCAACGGACGGTGGCGCTGCCGGTCACGATGACCACGATCGCGGCGGCGCTCTGCGCGTTCACCACGTTGATCGTCCTCTACCGGATCATCAACCAGCCGGGACCGAACGCGATCGTCAACGTGGAGTACGGCGCGTACCTCGGCCTCCTGCTCCTGATCGGCATGACCTACGGGGCGTACACGGCGATGCGGGACGAGGGGAGCACGTTCGGAGAGGCGGGCAGCAGGCTCCGCTCCGCCGTCGAATCCCGCACCGAGCCCGCGCCGCCGCGCACGACGCCGGCGCCGCCCCCTCCGGCTTCTCCGCCACCGCCGGCCGCTCCGCCGGCGCAGGCGCCGCCGCCACCGACGGATCCGCCGCCGCCCGCCACCGCCTGAGCGCCGGTTCGAATCTCGAGGGCGCCGTCCCCGGGCGGCGCCCTTCGTATGCTTGCGCTGATGATCGATCGCGCCCGAGTGGACCATGTCGCCCGCCTCGCCCGGCTCGAGCTGACCGACGAGGAGAGCGAGCGGATGGTGCGCGAGCTCTCCTCGATCCTCGAGCACATCGAGCGGATCACGAACCTCGATCTGGCCGACGTGCCGCCGACCTCGCACGTCGTCGACCTGACGAACGTGCTGCGGCCGGACGAGCCGCGCCCGTGCCTCCCGCGGGAGGCGGCGCTCGCCCAGGCGCCGGACGCCACCGAGGATGGCTTCCGCGTTCCGAGCCCGAGCGCATGACCCCGCTGGATCTCTCCGCGGCGGCCGCCGCCGAGCGCGTGCGCGCCGGCGACCTCGACGCCGGCGAGCTGTGGGAGCTCTACCGCGGGCGCGCCGCCGCCGACGACCTCGGCGCGTTCGTGTGGGTCGCCGAGGAGCGTCCCGGCAATCCGACCGATGGGCCGCTCGGCGGGGTACCGGTCGCCGTCAAGGACCTGTTCTGCACGGCGGGCGTCCCGTCGCAGGCGGGCTCGAAGATCCTCGAGGGCTACCGCCCGCCCTACACGGCCACCGCGGTCGAGCGACTGACAGGAGCCGGCGCGCCGCTGCTCGCGAAGACGAACCAGGACGAGTTCGCGATGGGCTCCTCGAACGAGAACTCCGCCTTCGGCCCGGTCCGCAACCCGTGGGACCGCGAGCGCGTCCCCGGCGGCTCCTCCGGCGGCAGCGCCGCCGCCGTCGCCGCCGGCCTCGCGCCATGGGCGATCGGGACGGACACCGGCGGCTCGATCCGGCAGCCGGCCTCGCTGTGCGGGATCGTCGGCCTGAAGCCGACCTACGGCGCGATCTCCCGCTACGGCATGATCGCCTTCGCGTCTTCGCTCGACCAGGCCGGCCCGCTGACGCGGGACGTCGCCGACGCCGCCCTGCTGCTCTCCGCGATGGTCGGCAAGGACCCGTGCGACTCGACGTCGCTGGGACTCCCGGAGCCGGTCACCGAACCGACCGCCACCGACCTCCGGGGCGTCCGGCTCGGCGTCCCCGAGGAGGTGTTCGAGACCGAAGGCGTCGAGTCCGGAGTGCTCGCGGCCTTCGAGGCCACCGTCGAGCTCGCCAGGCAGCTCGGGGCGACGGTCGAGCGCTGCCACCTGCCGCACGCGCCGCACGCGCTGTCGGCCTACTACCTGATCGCCCCGGCCGAGGCCTCGTCCAACCTCGCGCGCTACGACGGCGTGCGCTACGGGCTCCGGGTGAACGGCGACGCCGACCTGCTGACCATGTACCTCCGTACCCGCGGCGCCGGCTTCGGCCCCGAGGTCAAGCGGCGGATCATGCTCGGCACCTACGCGCTGTCGTCCGGCTACTACGACGCCTACTACGGCACGGCGCAGAAGGTGCGCACGCTGATCTCCGACGACTTCCGGGCGGCGTGGGAGCGCTTCGACTTCGTCGTCACGCCGACGAGCCCGACCGTGGCGTTCCCGCTGGGGGCGAAGACCGCCGACCCGCTGGCGATGTACCTGAACGACTACTTCACCGTGCCGATGAGCCTCGCCGGGATCCCCGCGATCTCGATCCCCAACGGGCTGTCCGAGCGCCTGCCGACCGGGTTCCAGCTCGCCGGCCCGGCGTTCTCCGAGAACCGGCTGCTCGACGCGGCCCACGCGCTCGAGCGGGCAATCGGCTTCGACGGGAGCGCCGCGCGCGCATGACCGACTACGAGCCCGTCATCGGCCTCGAGATCCACGTCCAGCTCTCCACCCGGACGAAGATGTTCTGCGGCTGCGAGCTGTCGTTCGGCGACCCGCCCAACACCCACACCTGCCCGGTGTGCCTCGGCCTCCCGGGGACGCTGCCCGTGCTGAACGCCCGGGCGATCGACTTCGGGATCCTGCTCGGCCTCGCCCTCGAGTGCGAGATCGCCCCGCGCTCCCTGTTCCACCGGAAGAACTACTTCTATCCCGACCTCCCCAAGGGCTACCAGATCTCCCAGTACGACGTGCCCCTGTGCCGCGGCGGCCGGCTCGGCGAGGTCCGCATCCACCGCGTCCACCTCGAGGAGGACGCGGCGAAGCTCGTGCACCTGGGGGAGAGCGGCCGGATCCACGGCTCCGCCCACTCGATCGTCGACTTCAACCGCGGCGGCACGCCGCTCGTCGAGATCGTCTCCGAGCCCGACGTCCGCTCGCCGGAGCAGGCCCGCGAATGGCTGCAGCTCCTGCGCACGACGGTCCGCCAGCTCGGCATCAGCGACGTGAACATGGAGGAGGGCTCGTTGCGCTGCGACGCCAACGTGTCGATCCGCCCCGTGGGCCGCAGCGAGCTCGGCGTCAAGACCGAGCTCAAGAACATGAACTCGTTCCGCTTCATCGAGCGGGGGATCACGGCCGAGATCGCGCGCCAGACCGCGCTCCTCGACGCCGGTGAGCCGGTCGTCCAGGAGACCCTCCACTTCGATCCGCAGAGCGGCTCGTTGACACCGCTGCGCTCGAAGGAGGAGGCGCACGACTACCGCTACTTCCCGGAGCCCGACCTCGTCCCGCTCGTCGTCACCGAGGAGATGCTCGCCGAGGCCCGGGCCCAGCTGCCCGAGCTGCCGGCCGCGCGGGCCGAGCGCTACGCGCGCGAGCTCGGTCTCGCCGACGATCGCGCGCGCCTGCTCGCCTTCCGCTCCGAGCTCGGGTCGTACTTCGAGGCCGCGCTCGCCCACGACGGCGAGGATCCCCAGACGCTGGCGAACTGGGTCGTCGGCGAGCTCGTGTCGCGCATCGGCGACGCCGATCCGGCGCAGAGCCGCGTCGCGCCCGAGGCGCTGGCCGGCCTCGTCGGGCTACTGCGCGCCGGCCGAGTCACCCAGGGCGGAGCCCGGCAGGTGCTCGACAGGCTCGTGGCCGACGGCGGCGATCCGGCCGCGATCGTCGACGCCGAGGACCTGGGGGCGGTCGGCGGCGGCGACGAGCTCGGCGCCATCGTGGACCGCGCGCTCGAGGCGCAGCCCGAGGAGGTCGAGCAGCTCCGCCAGGGCAACATGCGCGCGATCGGCCCGATCGTCGGCTTCGTCATGCGCGAGACGAAGGGCCGCGCCGACGGCAAGGAGGTCACGCGAATCGTGCGGGAGCGGCTGGGACTCTCCTGAAGTGCGCGTACCATGGGGACGAGCGCAACCTCAGGAGGAACGGGCGATGTCCAGACTCGTACGGATGGATCGGACCGGCCACACGACGCTGGCGGAGTGGACGGCGGACGACCCGCAGGCGGTGCACGACGCCGTCGAGGCGTTCCGCCGCGAGCTCGAGGACGGCTGCTTCGCGATGGTGAGCACCGGGCCCGGGAAGGCCGAGCACGTGCGCGCGCTGCCGGTCGACGCGGATCTCGTGATCCTGCGGCGGCCGATCGCGGGAGGTTGAGTGCCGCGAAATCCCGAATCGGGACGCTAATGGCCGCGACCGAGACGCTCCCCGAGCTGGCGTCGGTCTACTGGCGCCCCGTGGTCGACGTCCGGCGACTCGAGCGCGCGGAGC
>JAOPZQ010000353.1 GCA_025964075.1 Solirubrobacterales bacterium
TCGATCGCATGGTCGAGGTCGGCGCTCAGCCTCAGGCGCACGAACGCGCCGGTCCCGAGGAGGACGACCGCCATCACCAGCGCGAACGCGGCGGTCAGCCGCCAGCGGACCGGGAGCCCTCTCATCCCCCTCCGTCGGGACGGAGGCGGTAGCCGGCGCCGCGCACCGTCTCGATCGTCCGCGTGCCGAACGGCCGGTCGACGCGGTCGCGCAGCACGCGCACGTGGACGTCGACGACGTTCGAGCGGTTCTCGTACCCGTTGTCCCACGCGCGCTCGAGGAGCTCGTAGCGGCTGAAGACCCGGCCCGGCTGGCGCATCAGCGCCTCGAGCAGGGCGAACTGCTTCGGCGGCAGGTCGATCTCCTCGCCGCCCCGCCACACCCGCCGATCGCTCGGGTCGAGGCGCAGGTCGCCGGCGGCGAGCACGGACGGCCGCTCCCGCGCGCCCCGGCGTGCCAGCGCACGCAGCCGGGCGAGCAGCTCGTCGAGCGCGAACGGCTTCGTCAGGTAGTCGTCGGCGCCCTGGTCGAGCCCGACGACGCGATCCTCGATCGCGTCGCGGGCGGTGAGGATGAGGATCGGCGCCCAGATGTCGTCGGCGCGTAGCCGGCGGCACGTCTCGAGGCCATCGATCCCCGGCAGCATGAGGTCGAGGACGATCGCGTCGTAGACGGTCGCCGCGGCCATCCACAGCGCGTCCTCGCCGCTGCCGACGAGGTCGACCGACGCCCCGTCACGCCGCAGCCCGCGGCCGAGGAGCGCGGCCATCTTCGGCCGGTCCTCGACCACGAGCACGCGCACGGCGCGTCAGTCCTCCCTACTCGACCCCGTCGAACTGGTGATCCGCGTTCGGGTTCCCGGGCTCGTCGGCGTGCCCGCCCGGCCCGTCGCTCCCGGGCGCGGTCTCCGTCTCCGTGCCGGACTCGGATTCGGTCCCCGGCTGCTCGGCGGTGCCGCTGGCCTTCGCGTGGGCCTTGGCGTGGGTGATCTTCGCGTGGTGCACCTTCGCGTGCTTCGCGTGGTGATGCGAGGCCGCGAGGGCGGTGCCGCCGGCGCCGAGGGCGGCGAAGGCGACCAGTCCGGCCAGTAGGATGCGGATGCGCTTGACCATAGAGGCTCCTTTGGTTGGGGGTGGCAAGCGCGCTGCAGCCTGCTAGGGCGGGATGAAGTGTCGATGAAGTCCCCCGAGGCCACTCGCACAGCGTGGTCGGGGCGTCTGACTCTCTCCTGAACGCTTTTCCCACCTCGGTTCACCGTTCGGTCACGAGATGTTCTCTAGTTGGTGACGAGAACCGTTCGTTTGCAGGGGAATTTGTTCCCATGCACACGCATATCGAGAAGGGCCACAGCGATGCGCCCCGGTCGGCCACCCGGGCCGACCTGCACTGCCACTCGACCGCGAGCCAGCTCTCGAAGCTCGGGATCCAGCGCGCCGTCGGCCTGCCGGAGTGCGCGACGCCTCCGCAGGAGGTCTACGAGCTCGCCAAGCGGCGGGGGATGGACTTCGTCACGATCACCGACCACGACACGATCGACGGCTGTCTCGACCTCGTCGGGCAGCCCGACGTGTTCGTCTCCGAGGAGCTGACGGCCTGGTTCTCGGGCGAGCGGCAGGCGGTCCACATCCTCTGCCTCGGCATCGCGCCGGAGGACCACGAGTGGCTCCAGGCTCACGCGAAGGACGTCGAGACCGTCGCCGCCTACCTGCACGAGCGCGACATCGCGTGCGCGCTGGCGCACCCGTTCTACGCGGTCGAGGCGCCGCTCCTGCCCCGCCACCGTCGGCGGCTGGCGCAGCTCTTCCCGGTCTGGGAGGTGCGCAACGGCTCGCGGGCGCCCGAGCTGAACGCGCCCGCGGCGATCTACATCGAGACGCACGGCGGCACCGGCGTCGCCGGCTCCGACGACCACGCCGGCGTCGACATCGGCCGCACGTTCACGGAGGCGCCGCCCGCGCGCACCCCCGACGAGTTCCTCGCCCACCTGCGCGCCGGCCGGGTCCGCGCCTGCGGCAAGCAGGGGAGCGCCGCGAAGTGGGCGCACAGCGCGATCGTCCTCGCGGTCCGCGCGCTCGGCACGGGATCGTGCGAGCCGCCCGACCCGCACGCGGTCCTGCGGATGTCCGAGCGCCTGCTCGTCGAGGGCGACGCCCGGAGCGGAGCGGTCGGCACCGGCCTCGCGCCGGAGGACGGCCGCCGCCTCGTGCGCTCGTGGCTCGACTCCATGGACCTCGAGCAGGACGCCGACGCGCTCATCGCCCACATGCAGGCGGAGGACTTCTCGCACTCGGACCTCGCCCGGCGCGCGCGGCGCGCGCACGAGCGGCGCCTGACACGGGCGGTCGAGGGGGCGCTCGGCACGGCGGCCAGCGGCGGCGACGTCGGAGGGGCGGCGATGGCGGTGTTCACCGCCTGCACGCCGGCGATCCCGTACATCCCCGCGCAGGCCTTCCTCGCGCGGGAGAAGGAGAAGCTCCTCGCGCGGGACACCGACCCGATCCGCGTGGCGCTCGTCGCCGACGGCGTCGGCGGCATGCACGGCGTCACGCACACGCTCGACGAGATCCGCGAGCGCGGCCTGGCCGGGTACGAGGTCGAGGTGGTCGGCACCGACCGCAACGTCGACCGGCGCCTCGCCGTCGTCGCCGAGGCCGACATCCCCTTCTACCCCGGCCTCCAGGTCGGGGTGCCCAGCCTGCCGGCGGTCGCCGAGACGCTGACCGAGGGGCGCTACGACCTCATCCACCTGGTCTCCCCGGGACCGGCGGGCGTGGCCGCGGCCCTGATGGCCCGGCTGCTCGGGCTCCCGGTCGTCGGCTCCTACCACACGGAGCTCGCCGCCTACGCGCGGCTGCGCGCTGCCGACCCGCGGATCGAGGTCGCGATGCGCACCGTCCTCGCCGCCTTCTACGGCCAGTGCGGGAGCGTGCTGTCGCCGAGCCACGCGGCCGACGAGTCGCTGCTCGCGCTCGGCATCCCGGCGGACCGGATCGGCCGCTGGGACCGCGGCGTCGACCTGCGCCGCTTCTCCCCCGCGCTCCGCGAGCCGGGCCGCGGCGCCGACGAGGTCGTCGTCCTCTACGCCGGGCGCTTGACCAAGGAGAAGGGCCTCGACCTGCTGGCCGACGCCTTCCTGGCCGC
>JAOPZQ010000358.1 GCA_025964075.1 Solirubrobacterales bacterium
GCCGAGCTCGGCTCGATGCGGATCTCCGACGAGATCGACGCGCTCGAGGTCATGGGCTTCGACTCGGTCGCCTACCTGTGCTGCACGCGGCTCATGGGGACGTGGCTCGTGCTGCCGTTCGTCTACATCAGCGCGATCGCCGTCGGCTACGTCGCGTCCTACATCGCCGTGGTGCTGCAGGTCGGCCAGGTCTCGCCCGGCGGCTACCTGCAGCTCTTCTGGCAGTTCCAGAACCCGTTAGACCTCGTCTACTCCGCGATCAAGGCCATGACGATGGCCACGTTCGTCGTGCTCGTCGGCACCTACTACGGCTACCACGCCGGCGGTGGTCCCGTCGGCGTGGGCACGGCCACGGCCAAGTCGATGGTCGCCAACATCTTGGGGATCCACATCATCGGCCTCCTCGGGACCCAGCTGTTCTGGGGCGGCAACGCGCGGGCGCCGATCGGCGGATGAGGACGGCGTGGACACCCGCCTGAGCCTGCGCCAGGAGCTGATCGCCCGCGTCTCCGGCCTCCTCGCGACGGCGCTCGTGGTCGGCGTCGTCGTCTTCCTGCTGTTCTTCAGCGGCAGCGGCCCGTACACGCTGCACGCCCGCTTCGCCGACGCCGGGCAGCTCGTTCCCGGCGACCTCGTCGAGATCGGCGCGGGCAACATCGGGACCGTCGACGACATCGAGCTGACCGACAACGGCCAGGCCGACGTGGTCCTCAAGATCACGGACGGCAAGTTCACGCCGTTCCACCGTGGGACGATCGCGCAGATCCGCGCCGTCGGCCTCGCGAGCGTCGCGAACCGGTTCGTCGAGATCACCCCGGGCCCGGGGAGCGGGGCGAAGATCGGCAGCGGCGGCTCGCTGAGCACCACGGAGACCCGCGGGATCGTCGACCTCGACGTCCTGCTCGACGAGCTCGACCCGAAGACGCGCGCCAACCTCCAGACGATCCTCAAGAACGGCGCGGACGCGTTCACCTATGCGAAGCAGGCCAACCAGGCCTTCGGCTACCTGAACCCCGCGCTGTCCCAGACCGCCGCGCTCGGCCAGGAGGTCGTGCACGACCAGGCCGCCCTCCAGCGGCTGATCTCGAGCTCGGCGGCGGTCGTCGACACGCTCGCCTCCCGGCAGACCGACCTCGTCCAGGGCGTCGCCAACACCGCGGCCACGCTGCGAACCGTCGCCGGTGAGAACGCCGCGCTCCAGGACTCGCTCGGCCGCGCGCCCGCCGTTCTCGCGCAGAGCACAGCGACGCTGCGTTCCCTCCGCACGGCGCTGCGGTTCGTCAACCCGACGCTGCACGCCGCGCGACCGGTCGCCCCGCGGCTCGCGCGCCTCCTCCGCCAGGCCGTGCCGGTGACGAACGCGGTCCTCCCCGCGGTCGAGGAGCTCCGCGCCCAACTGCCCTCGCTGCGCCAGGCGCTCGCGGGCCTGCCCGGCGTCGCCGCCCAGGCCGTTCCCGCCGTGCAGTCCGCGACGACGGCGATCGCGAGCGCCCAACCGATCTACTCGATGCTGCGGCCCTACTCCGCCGACCTCGTCGCGGGCCTGTTCAGCGGCTTCGGCGGCAGCACGTCGGGTCCCTACGACGCGAATGGCCACTACACGCGGATCACCGCCGAGCTCGGAGCCGGCAGCGGCCAGGGCCTCCTCTCGCTGCTCCCCGGGGTGAACACGCCGGGCCTCAGCGGCCTGCGGACCGGCCTCACGGCTCGGTGCCCGGGCGGCGCGGCGACCCCGGCCGCCGACAAGTCGAACCCGTACGTCCCCGACCCGTCCATCTGCAACCCCGCGCACGACGCGACCAAGTGAAGCGGCTCGCGGGCATCCTCCTCGCGCTCGCGGCGTTCGCGGCCGGCGGCGTCGCATTGCTCGGACCGAGCGCGTCCGGCAGCTCGGACTACCACGTCGACGCGATCTTCGACACCGCCAAGGGGATCATCCCGGGCGAGCTCGTGAAGATCGCCGGGGCGCGGGTGGGGACGATCGACGACGTCAAGCTCGCCGTGAACGCGCGCGGGACCTACCAGGCGCGCCTCCTGATGACGATCGACGGGAAGTTCGCGCCGTTCCGCGCGAACGCGACGTGCAAGATCAAGCCCGAGGGCCTGATCGCGGAGAACTTCGTCCAGTGCGACCCCGGCACGTCGGCGGCGCCGGCGCTCAGGGGGAACGGGAAGACCGCGCCCACGGTCCCGGTCTCGCGGACGTCGGTGCCCGTCAACCTCCTCGACCTCTTCAACATCTTCAACACGCCGGTGCGCGACCGGCTCTCGCTGGTCGTCTCGGAGCTCGGCATCGGCCTCGCCGGACAGGGCGACAACCTCAACGCGATCCTCCGCCGGGCGAACCCGACGCTCGCCCTGACGCGCCAGGCGATCGGCATCCTGAACGCCCAGCGCGCGCAGATCGGCCAGATCGTCGAAGCCTCCGACCAGCTCGTCGGCCAGCTCGCGCACAGCAGCGGCCGAGTGCAGGACTTCGTCGTCCAGGCGGCCAGGGTGACTACGCAGACCGCGAGCCACAGCGGCGCCCTCGCCGACGCGATCCGGCGGCTGCCCGGCCTGCTGGGCGCCGCGCGACCGGCGCTCACCCAGCTCGACAACGTCGCCGTCACGAGCATCCCGATCGTCGCCGACGTGAAGGCCGCCGCGCCCTACATCCGGCAGGTGCTGAGCACCGTGCCGGCGTTCGCCCGCGCGGCGGTGCCGGCGTTCCGCGGGCTCGGCGTCGTGGCGGGCCAGGGCATCGCCACCGCCCGCACGGACCAGCCGCTGATCGCGCAGCTCCGCTCGTTCGCCCACGCCGCACTGCCGCGCGCCCGGCAGTTCGACGAGCTCGTCGTGAACCTCCGCCAGCGCGGGGTCTGGGAGAGCCTGCTCGGCGTCCTCTACTACGGAACGGCGGCCGCGGCGCGGTACGACGCCACCTCGCACGTGCTCCCGGCCAACCTGCTCCTGACGCCGTGCTCGTTCTACGCGACGACGCCGACCGCGGGCTGCAGCGCGAACTACGGCGCCGCCTCCTCGACCGCCGCGGCGCGCACGCACGGCTCGCGCCACCGGTCGGCGTCGCCCACCCGCACACCGACGCCGGCGCCGGCCGGCTCGAGCCCGGCCACGCCGCCCACCACGACCACGCCCCCGCCGCCGACGACGCCGAACCCCGTCCAGGGCATCACCGATCTCACCCGCAAGCTCCTGCAGGGGCTGACCGGGCAGCAGGCCCCGCCCACGACCCCGCAGGTCCTCCAGGGCCTGACGAACTTCCTCCTGAAGTGATGCGCCGCCGACCCCGACAGAGCGGAGGCGGTCTGCGCCAGCTGGCGAACGACCCGGTGCTCGTCGGCGCGATCGCGCTGCTCGTGGCCGTGATCGCGGTCTTCCTGTCCTACAACGCGAACACGGGCCTGCCGTTCGTCCCGACCTACCAGATCACCGTCGACGTGCCCGACGCCGCGGAGCTCACGAAGTCGAGCGAGGTCCGAGTGGGCGGCGCGCGCGTGGGCCAGGTCGTCTCGATCGACGCGCAGACGCGCCGCCACGGCACCCCGTACGCGCAGCTGAAGCTGAAGCTGCAGCCGTCGACGAAGGTCCCGATCGATACGCGCACCGAGGTCAAGCCGCGGTCGATCCTCGGGGCGAAGTACCTCGCGCTCGAGCTCGGTCACTCCCGGCGGACCGTCCCGGCGGGCGGCGTCCTCGCGGCCGGCGCCTCGAAGGCGCCCGTCGAGCTCTCGGACGCGTTCAACGTCTTCGGCCGCTCGACGACGAAGGGGATCCAGAACGTGATCACCGACCTCGGCGACGTCCTCGCGGGCCGCGGCCAGGCGCTGAACGACACGCTGGGCGGGGCGGCGACGCTGCTCCCCGGCCTCCAGCGCGTGCTGCAGACCCTGGTCGAGCCCCGGACCGGCCTCGCGCGCTTCGTGCGCGGCGCGGCCGAGGTGACGACGGCGCTCGCGCCCCAGTCGCAGACGCTCGTCGCGCTGATCGACCACGCGGCGACGACGTTCGCCGCGATCGACGCCGCCGGCAACTCGCTCGGCCGGGCGCTGGAGCAGTTGCCCGGCACCGAGGCGGTGGGGACGACGACGCTCACCCATCTGACGCCGGTGCTCGCCGACGCCGCGTCGCTCGCGCGCGCGATCCGCCCGGCGACCGCGCTGCTGCCCACGGCGAGCCGTCAGTTCGCGACCGCGCTGCGCGGCAGCCTCGGGCCGTTGCGCGGCGAGCCGACGGCGCTGGCCGACGTCTTCTCGGCGACGCTCCGCGGCATCGACGGGCTCGCCGCCTTCCGGGCCTTCGTCAAGCAGGACCTCGGCAGCCTGTTCCTCACCAGCACGGTCCTGGGGGCGAGCCTCAAGGCGATCATGCCCGCGCAGATCAGCTGCAACGTCGCGGGCCTGTGGACGCGCAACCTCGCCTCCACGGTGAGCGAGGGCGACAGCGCCGGGAGCTGGGTGGCGATCGCCCCGGTCTTCGCCGCGGACCAGACCTTCCAGCAGGCGAAGCCCTCCGCCGACCTCCACGACAACTTCTACCCGACCGAGAACGCGAGCCAGTGCGAGTCGGGGAACGAGCCCTACCTGCCCGGCCAGAAGCTCGGGAACCCGGCGGGCGCGCAGTCCACCCACGTCGAGCTGACCGCGCCGCCGGCGTCGGCCACCGCCGCCGCGCGGCAGGCCGGGCTCCTCGATCGCATCCCGGGATCGGTGCAGCCGTGAGTCCGCTGCTGCGTCGCCGCCACGACGCGAGCACGCCGCTGCGCAAGCGCCGCGCCCGCGATCCGCTCAAGGTCGGGATCCTGATCCTCGTCCTCATGTCGGCGGCCGCCTACTGGGCGTTCACCAAGCAGATCCCGTTCGTCCACGGCTACCGCGTGCACGCGATCTTCGCGTCCTCGAACCAGCTGAAGAAGGGCTCGCCGGTCCGGATCGCGGGCGTCGACGTCGGCAAGGTCTCGGCGGTCGGCCGCGGGCCGGGGACGACCCAGGACGTGACGATGGAGATCTCCTCCGACGGCCAGCCGATCCACCGGGACGCGACCGTGAAGATCAAGCCGCGCCTGTTCCTCGAAGGCGGCTTCTTCATCCAGCTCGACCCCGGAACCCCGAGCGCGCCGGACATCCACAGCGGCGGCACGATCCCCCTGCCGCAGACGACGACGCCCGTCCAGTTCCACCAGATCCTCACCGCGCTCGACCAGGACACCCGGACGGCGCTGAAGAGCACGCTGAAGGTCACCGCCGACTCGCTCGACCGCGGCAGCGTCCGGTCGATTCGCAAGCTCGCGCCGCAGCTCGCGCCGACGCTCGAGGACGCAGCGATCGTCGCGCAGGCACTGCGGGGGACGGCGACGCACGACCTCTCCGGGTTCATCGCAGCGACCTCGCAGATCACCGGCACGCTGGGCCAGCACGACGCGCAGCTCGCGGGCACCGTGACGAACCTGAACCGGACCGCCGGCGCGCTCGCGTCGACCGGCGGCGCGCTGGCCGCGACGGTGCGCGAGGTGGACGCGTTCCTGCGCGCGGCCCCAGCGGACCTGAGCGCGTTCGACGCCGCGCTGCCGCCGCTCGCGAAGGTCGCCGCCGCCGTGCTGCCGGCGGTGCGGGTCGCGCCGCCGATCCTCGACAAGACGTCCGCGTTCCTGACGCAGCTCGCCGGGCTCTCCTCGCCCGGCGAGCTGCGCGGCCTCGTGGCGAAGCTCGCCCCGACGATCCACGGGTTCCCGATCTTCGAGAGCCGGCTGAACACGCTGTTCCCGCTCGTCAAGCCGGCGACCGACTGCGTCGTCCAGCACCTGCTTCCGGCGCTCAGCGTCACGGTGCCCGACGGCGCGCTGTCCTCCGGCCGGCCCGCCTACCAGGACCTGATCCACGGGCTGGTCGGGCTCGCCAGCTCCTCGCAGAACTTCGACGGCAACGGACCGTGGATCCGCTACCTGGCGGCGGCGGGCACGCAGACCCTCTCCCTCGGCTCGCTCTCGAACGCGCTGGGGACGATCGTCGGCATCGGCAACCAGCCGATCGCGGGCTCGCGGCCGGTGTGGTTCGGGCCGCTCGGCGACTCCGCCTACCGGCCCGACCAGAAGTGCGCGAGCCAGCCGGCGCCGAACCTGCGCGCGCGGGCCTCGGTCGCCCAGTCGACGGCCGCCGTCGCCTCCTACCGGGTGCTCGGATCCGCGCGCAAGCCGCAGCCCTCGACCTCGAGCCGGAACGCGTTCCGGCGGCTGCTGAGCCAACCGCGGCGCCTCCTCTCGGTGCTCAAGGGGAGCGGTCGCTGATGCTGATGCTGCAGATCAAGCGCTACTGGCCCTCGATGGTGGCGATCGTCGCGCTCGTCGTCGTCTCCGTGCTCGCCGGCGCCTACATCCTCAGCCAGCAGCACCTGCGCACGCCGTTCCAGGACCGCTACGAGATGAAGGCGGAGCTCGAGAACGCGATCGCGCTCACGCCCGGTCTGAACCAGCCCGTGAACGTCGCCGGCGTGCGGATCGGCGACGTCGTCGGGGTCACGGTGAAGAACGGGCGGGCCGTCGTGAGGATGTCGATCGACCCGCACAAGCTGCCCAACCTGTACGCCAACGCCACCGCGGTGATGATTCCCAACACCGGCGCGAAGGACATGCAGGTCAACCTGACGCCGGGCCACAGGCCCGCGCGGATGTTGAAGCACGGCAGCACGATCCCCGTGGCGAACACGTCCGTGCCGCTGAACTCGGACGACCTCACGGACGCGCTCGACACCGACACGCGCGCCTGGTTCCAGTCGCTCGTCGTCGGCCTGGGGCAGGGCACGAAGGGGCGCACGCAGGACGTCAAGGGCCTCATCCGCGCGCTCGGGCCGACCGCGACGCAGGCGCGTCAGCTCGGCGACGCCCTGGCGGCCCGGCGCACCGCGATCTCGCGACTCGTCCACAACCTCTCGATCCTGACGAGGGCGGCGTCGACGAAGGACTCGCAGCTCGGCCAGGTGGTCGACGCGACCGATGCGACGCTCGGCGCCGTCGCCAGCCAGGACACCGCGCTGCGCCAGTCGATCTCCGAGCTGCCGGGGACGCTCGCCCAGGCCCGGAGCACGCTCGGGCACGCCGCGACGTTCTCGAAGGGGCTCGCCCCGGTGCTGAGCTCGCTCGTGCCCGGTGGGCTCGGCCCGACGCCGAGCACCAAGTCGGACGCGGCGCGGCGGATCCTCGCGGCCGTCCAGGCGACCGGTCAGCTCGTGAACGTCGCCGAGCCGGTGGTGCGCACGCAGGCCCGCCCGCTCGTCCGCGCGCTGAAGCCGGTGGCGAACGATCTGGCGCCCGCGCTCGCCGACCTGAGCAACCAGACGCCGTACCTCTCCGGCGCGTTCCAGGTCGTCAACTACGTGCTGAACGAGCTCGCGTACAACCCGCCGGGATCGAACGAGGGCTTCCTCTACTGGCTCGACTGGTTCTCGCACAACGTGAACTCCTTCCTGTCCACCGAGGACGCCCACGGCGCCTCCTGGCGCGGGCTCGTCGTCGTCTCGTGCGCGACGCTGGCCCGCACCCCCGGCCTCAGCGTGCTCCTGACGCCGCTCCTCGGCAGCCTCCCGATCTGTCCGGCGGCGCCATGAGGGCGGATCGCTAGATGGGCGCGAAGCCGCCTCGCCCCGCCGCGATCGCCACCGCGATCCTGTTCACGCTCTCGTGCTTCGGGCTGATCCTGTTCGTGTGGGTCGCGTTCGGCGGCCCGGTGCCGCTGCAACCCCAGAAGTACCGCTTCCACGCGATCTTCGCCAACGCGAGTCAGCTGCTGCCGAACGCCGACGTGCGGATCGCCGGCGTCAACGTGGGGAAGGTGGTGCAGGTGAAGCAGGCGGGCGAGCGGACCGACGCGACGATCGAGCTCGAGCGCAAGTTCGCGCCGATCCGCCGGGACGCCCACGCCATCCTGCGCCAGAAGACCCTGCTCGGCGAGACCTTCGTGGCCGTGACGCCGGGGAGCAGGACGGCGAAGCCGCTGAGGGACGGGGGCATCCTCGCGCCGGCGAACGTCGCCCGGACGCAGGGCGTGGATGATGTCCTGGGGTCCTTCGACGAGCCCACGCGCAAGGCGTTCACGACGTTCCTGGGCGAGCTGTCGGTCGGCTTCGCGAACCGCGGACCGGACCTCAACAACGCGATCGGCAACGCCGGGCCCGCGGTCGACGACCTGAGCCGCATCGTCACGGTGCTCGACCACCAGCGCGGCGACGTCAGGCGCCTGGTCAGCCAGGCCGGGGCGGTGCTCGACGGCGTCGGTCAGCGCCAGGCCGACCTCTCGAGCCTGATCAGCGCGGGCAACCAGGTCTTCACCACGACCGCGTCGCGCAACACCGCGGTGACGCACACCGTCCGCGCGCTCCCGGCGCTGCTCGCCGAGTTGCGCGCCTCGCTCGCCGCGCTCGACACCACCGCCGGCGAGGCCGGGCCGGTGATTCGGGCGCTGAAGCCGGCGGCGCCGCTGATCCGGCCGGCTTTGGTGGCGCTGCCCAAGCTCGCCGGCCAGCTCGAGGGGGCGTTCCGCGACCTCCTGCCCCTGGGGCCGCTCGCGCGCAAAGCGATCCCAGCGCTGAACAAGGTCATCAGGGTCGCGGCGCCCCTCGGCAAGGCGCTCGACACGGCCGCGGCGGACGCGAACCCGACGGTGAAGCTGATCGGCACCTACACGAACGAGGGCGTCGCCGGGTTCGCGAATCTCGCGGCCTCGCTTCAGGCGACGACGACGAACCCCGACGGCACGAAGCAGCACTATCTGCGCGCGCTGATCCCGTTGACGAACGAGAGCCTCTACGGCCAGAGCGCCCGGCTCGGCTCGAACCGCCACAACGCCTACCCGGCGCCCGGGGCGCTGAACGACCTGCTCGGCGGCGGGTTCAAGGCCCTCGACTGCAACAACCAGGGCAAGGCGAACACGATCCCGCCGCTGCTCGGGACGCCGCCGCCGTGCGTCGTGCAGTCGCCGTGGACGTTCCAGGGCAAGACGGCGACGTTCCCACAGGTGCAGCGCGAGCCCTAGCGGGACGTCGCCGATCGTGATTTCGACGCTCGTGTAGCCTGCCGCATGCGGAGGGCGTCGGGAAAAGGGTCTGTTGTGATCGCCAGGGCCGTTTCGCTCGTCGTGGTCGCGCTCGCCGGCGCGGCGCTTGCCGTCCCCGCTTCCTCCGCCGCTGCCGGGTTCACGCTCGGCGTGGCCGCCGGCGACGTGAGCGCGAGCTCCGCCGTGCTCTGGGCCCACGCGGGCCGCACGGGAGCCGTCACGGTCGAGGTGGCGAGCGATCGGCGCTTCCGCCACGTCGCCGCGCGGGCCCGCACGCGGGCGGCGCGGAGCCACGACCTCACGGTCCGGGCCGTCGTCCGGAGGCTGCCGGCCGGGCGGCCGTACTTCTACCGGTGGCGGCAGGGGAGCGCGACGAGCCCGGTCGGCCGGTTCCGCACCGCGCCGGGTCCGAAGCAATCGCGCACGGTCCGCTTCGCCTGGAGTGGGGACGCCGACGCCCAGAAGGCGCCCGGAGCGACCGCGCTTCCCTACAACGACTTCGGCGCCTACGCGCGGATGGCCGCCCAGGGCAACGACTTCAACGTGAACCTCGGGGACACGATCTACTCGGACTCCGAGGTCGCGGGCGCCGGCACGCTCGCCGCGACCGTCGCGCAGAAGTGGGCCAAGTACCGCCAGAACCTCGCGGTCGGCAATTTGCAGCGCCTGCGAGACGCGGCGGGGCTCTACTCGCAGTGGGACGACCACGAGTTCGTCAACGACTTCACGAAGGCGGAGAACGGCGCCGCGATCTACGGGGCCGGGGTCCGCGCCTTCGGCGACTACGCGCCGGTGACCTACACCAAGCGCGACGGCCTGTACCGCTCGTTCCGCTGGGGGCGGAACCTCGAGGTCTTCCTGCCCGACGAGCGCTCCTTCCGCAGCGCCAAGGCCTCGGCGAACCACGCGTGCGACAACCCGCAGACCCATCAGCCCGACCTCGCCCCGACGGGACCGCCCGCGACGCGGGCGCTGTTCGCGGTGGCGTCTCCGTCGCTCAAGCAGCCCGTGTCCGCAGCGTGCCTCGCTGCGATCGACGACCCGAGCCGGACGATGCTGGGCGCGCGGCAGTACGCCCGCTTCACGTCTGCGCTGCAGCACTCGACGGCGCGGTGGAAGGTCGTGCTGAACGAGGTGCCGATCCAGCAGTTCTATGCGCTGCCCTACGACCGGTGGGAGGGGTACGCGGCCGAGCGCACCCGCCTCCTGCAGTTCATCGCCGCCCCTGCGGTGAAGAACGTCGTGTTCCTGACGACGGATACGCACGCGAACTTCGTCGGGCCGGTGCGGCTGCAGACGCTGGAGGCCGGCGGCCCCAAGGACACCGGCATGACCGAGGTGGTGACCGGTCCCGTGGCGACGAAGACGTTCTCGCGCGAGATCGACGACACGCTGGGCTCCCCGGGCTCCGGCGACCTCATCACCCGGGCGTTCCTGAAGCCGGCGCCGCCCGCGGGCATCGGCATGACCTGCGCGAACCCGAACGTCTACTCGTTCGGTGAGGTGACAGTCACCGCGAAGACGCTGAAGATCGACCTGCGCGACCTGACGGGCGCGCCGATCAAGGACATCGACGGCGGCGCCTGCGGGCCGTTCACGCTGCAGGCGAAGTGAGCGTCAGGCCCCCCGGGCCCAGGCACCCGCGCCGCTGAGGGGCCGCCCGATCAGCCAGTGGTGGCCGAACGGATCGGCGAGCCGCCCCTGGCGCAGGCCGTAGGGCTGGTCGGCGACGGGGCGACCCCGGTCGCGCCGGCGGCGACCGTCCGCGCCGCGAGTTCGTCGGGATCGCCGGTCGCCCCGAACGCCCGCGCGTAGAACTCGATGGCGGCGGGCGCTGGCGTCC